>JAEUVP010000165.1 GCA_016786805.1 Chitinophagaceae bacterium
GGAGTGATTGTTACTAACCCTGTATTATCCTGGGTGATCTCAAAAAGAGCATTCAGGTTTGCTGATGCTGTCGCACTATCCAGGAAGGACAGATCATCGTAGGTTTCTTTTTTACAGCTTACTACTAACGAGAGTAATAAGGCCATACTTAAAAAATATTTCAATGCTTTCATAATAGTTTTTTTAATTGGTGAGTGATCAATACCCCGGGTTTTGTGTAAGTCCGGAAATATTCACTTCCTGCTGCGGAATGGGGAACACTTCATGTTTACCGGCTGTGAAACCGGTGATCTTTGCTGCGGCCGTTCCTGTTCTCACTAAATCAAAGAAACGATCTCCTTCCATAGCCAGCTCCAGCCTGCGTTCATCCAGGATCGCCTGGTATAATGCAGCGCCGGTTGTAGTAATATCATGCAGATTATCTCCGAAAGCACGGCGACGCACCAGGTTCAGGTAAGTCTGCGCTTTGGTATCATTTGGTGCGGTAGCTTTATTGTTTGCCTCAGCCGCCATCAGTAATACATCAGCATACCGGATCGTCCTGTAATTATTCAGGTAGTTCAGTTCCAACTGTCCGGAGGTTTGCCCTTTTCTTGGCAGGTACTTTTGGTTATACAATCCTGTGTTCTTATAAGGGGCTACCTGGTAAGTAATATTAAAAGAAGGATTTGCTGCTTTGTAGGCCTCAATATCTAAAATGGTAGCATTCTTTCGCTGGTCACCTGCTGCATAGGCTGCTGCTAAGTTCTGGGTAGGTAAATTCGTACTCCAGCCTGCGGCATATGGCATAGCGGCAGTACCGTTCAAGCCCCTGATACCACACTGTTGTACAGAAAGATTTCCCTGTCCCCTTGTTACACCTCCCCAGTTATAATAAGGGGAAGTATTTGAATACTGAATTTCAAAAACAGATTCAGGACCATTTTCGCCAGTTACTAAAAACATTCCTGCAAAATCTGTTACCAAACTAAATGCATTGGAAGAAATAACATTTTCCAGCATAGCGGCAGCTGCATCATATTTCTTTTGATATAACAATACTTTACCGAGTAATGCCTGTGCAGCATACTTTGTAACTCTACCCTTTTGAACCTGCACGGCAGGTAATACAGTAATAGCATTATTAAGATCGATCTCTATTTGCTTATACACGTCAGCTTTAGGTGATCTTTCCAATGTTTTAGATTCTACAAGGCTCAGGCGTTTATCAACAAACAAAGGCACGTCTCCAAAGAATTTCACCAGTGTGAAATAATAATAAGCTCTCAGGAAATATACTTCACCATATAAAGCATCTTTTCCGGCGAAATCAACAGCAACGCCTGCCAGGTTAGTGGCTTTATACTGGTGCATATAATTGGCCCTATTGATCCCTTCATATGAAGCCTGCCACAGTTCTGTCAACGTAGAGTTAACAGGTGTGTGTGTATAGTCGTCGATTTGCTGCAGTGACAATACATCCGAAGCATTTTCACCTCCACTTACTGCATTATCAGATGCAATTTCCCCTACCGGCACAGCCTGGTTCAGCCATTGGATCGGCGTATAAACGCTGACAGCCATGGTACGGTAATCCGATTCTGATTTCAGGTAATCCAGTTCGGTGATCCTGAAATCATCGTGGGGGTTATAATCCACCCACTTTTTGCAGGAAGTAAGCAGGGAAGCCAGGAGCAGAAGGCTTACTATTTTTATATTAATATTCTTCATTGTAATCTGTTTTAAATTGAAGTTTTAAAGTTTAATGTCAAGTCCGAAAGCATAGGTCCGGGCCTGGGGATATGCACCACGATCAATACCGGTATCCAGGATGCCACCGGAGATCTCAGGATCATACCCTGTGTATTTGGTAATAGTGAAAGCATTTTTCACCTGTACATATACACGCAGTTTGCTGAAAAACTTTTTAGTCATGGATGAGGGGAATGTGTAACCCAACTGTATATTCTTCAGTTTTACAAAAGAACCGTCTTCCACGTACCGGTCAGATACACGGATATTGCTGTTGGCATCTGTAAAAGAATAACGGGGATTCCTTGCATCATTGGTAGTACCGGGCCCTGTCCACCTGGCCAGTACTGACCTGAACTTATTGGAATAGTTCGCATTTCTTTCATATGCCCTGTAAATATCATTGCCAACAGAAGCGTATGTAAATGCGTTGAAATCAAAATTCTTGTACTCCAGGTTCAGGTTCCAACCCATCGTAAAATCAGGGAACGGATCACCGATCTTGGTTTGGTCAGATGCATTGATGATCTTGTCACCATTTACATCCACAAAGCGGATATCTCCGGGTTGTGCGCCGGTTTGGGTGGGAGCAGCCGCCACATCAGCAGCTGTCTGGAATAGACCATCTGTTTTATAACCATAGAAATAACCGGGTGTGAATCCTTTTTCAAACACCGTTACAGTTTGTGACTGACCATTGAAATAACCACCGCCAAATATCTTGGCTGTTCCATCACTATTTGTAGCAGTTACTTCGTTTTTAGAAGTAGTGAACGTTACAGCTGTACTTAGTTTGAGTGCTTTGCTGAATGTCTCGTTATAACTAAGTGTAAGATCTATACCACTGCTTTTGGTAGAACCAATATTGGCAGTAGGAATAGGAACAGTACCCAGGTATAAAGAAGCTGAAGGAGTAAATAACAATCCATCTACTTCTTTGATGAAATAGTCAGCTGATAAAGAAAGTTTTCTTTTTAAGAAAGTAACATCAAAACCGGCGTTGGTTTGTGTTTGTTTTTCCCATCTTAAAGCATCATTGGCAGCTGAACCTACAGTTGAGCCGGGATAGAATATATCTCCGAAAGTATATCCATTACTGTTGGCCGTGGCTCCATAGCTGGGGCCGCCTGTTACAATACCTACAAACTGGGGGCTTACATTTTCGTTACCAATCGTACCATAACTACCCCTGATCTTTAAATGATCGATGATATTTGATTTGAAGAAATCTTCATTACTCACCACCCAACCCACGGAGCCGGAGAAGAAGTTGGCAAACTTATTATTAATACCAAATGCATAGGAACCATCACGGCGACCGGTGAAAGAAGCTAAGTATTTATCCCTGTAATCATAATTGATCCGGGTAAAATAGGAAAGGTTATTCCGGAAATACTGGTAATAATAGCCGCTCAGTGCATTACTGTTACTAGCAGTATTGTTTCCTGTTGCTGCTGTAAAATCAGCAAACTCCCAGGAGTTGAAAGGAACATCTTGCCTTGAAGCACCAGCTTCATTACCTGATATTTTTGCTAATGAGAAACCAAGTACGGTTTCAAAATGATGATCTTCTTTTACTTTGAAGTTATAGTTACCAAATGTTTCCCAGGTATAATTGAAATTGCTGGTTTTAACATGTGACACACTATTATGTTTATCCAGCACGGTTGAACCATCCGCATTCATGGTATTTTCCACGTTATTCGGGCCGTAGAATACGAGTGGTGTAAAGCTTTTTGCATTACCATCGTATTTGGTGTAACCAAACCGGGTGGTCAGCTTCAGGTTCTTAATAACATCATACTGGAATTCGAACTTGCCATACAGTTTGCTGCCGGAGTTTTTATTAAACGTGTTGTCCAGTTTAGTCAGCGGGTTAAATATCTCGGATAGCAAATAGTTGCTAAACCCGTATTTACCAACTGTATTGGGGACAGTGTTATAAACAGGCACCGTTGGATCAAAATTCAGGGCACTGCCGATGATACTGTTGAAAGAATTTTCCTGTATACCTCTTCCTTCAAGTATCAACCCGGTTGTGTTGATAATGAATTTCAGTTTGGAAGAAAGATCGAAGCTCAGGTTAGCCGTAAGGTTACCACGATTGAAAATTGATTTATCGTTGCCCCCTACAATACCACCCTGGCTCAGGTAGCCCCCGGAAAGGAAGTAAGACATTTTATCACTACCGCCACGGGCAGTTATATTGTGCGACTGGATCGCCGCTCTTTTGAATATTTGTTTTTGCCAATCTGTACCTACACCCAGTACAGACAGGTCTGGGAAAATTATATTTCCACCAGCCACTGTGCTTCCTTCATTAATCATGGCTCCATATTCACTTGCATTTAATACCCCGATGGTATTCAACACTTCCTGCACACCATAATTGCTGCTGATGCTGATCTCCGCTTTCTGGCTTTTTCTGCCGGACCGGGTCGTCACAACGATAACACCGTTACCACCTTTTACACCATATATAGCAGTGGTGGCGGCATCTTTCAATACGTTGATGGATTCAATATCCCCGGGATTGATTGAATTAAGATCAGTAAGTGTCTGTGGAATACCATCTACGATCACTACGGGATCCGTACCGGAGAAAGAAGGAATACCCCTGATCAATACAGTCGGTTTAGAACCGGGAGACCCACTTTGGATTACATTTACACCGGCAGCTCTTCCCTGCAGGGCTTCTTCAGTCCTGACCGGCCTGAGTTTTTCGATGTCCCCACTTTTAATGGTGGAAATAGCACCAGACACTTTAGTTATTTTCTGTGTACCATAACCTACCACTACCACATCGCTTAATGTAGCAGTAGCACTTTCTTCCATCTGGATGACCAGGGCTGAACTATTGTCAGCAACTGTAATATCCACTGGCTTCATCCCGGCATAGCTAATAACCAGGACAGCGCCTTTTTTGGCAGTGAGAGAAAATGCACCTTTAATGTCGGAAATCGCAGGCTTGTTTGAGCCTTTTACAGCAATAGTAGCACCAACTAATGGCTCCCCATTTGTTTTGTTTGTAACTGTTCCGGAGACCTGGATATCCTGGGCCGAAACAAATTGGAATAAACTAGACAGGAGAATGCCGGCAAATAGCAAACAGAGTTTGAATTTCATACAGCAGTCGTTTTTTTGTTAAGCAAACCGGGCGTAGATACCCGAAATTTTAGCGGCTACAAGATATATCTGAATGCTACAGTTACAATAAAAACAACCACATCAACACTACATCAAAAAATATAACTAATTAATTTACAATGGAAATGACTACATCATTACTACATCATATAAAAAACCTTACTTTCACAAACATAAACTGCCTCCCGAATGAGTAAACTCCTGTTTATTCTTTTTCTGTTTCCGATTACTGTGTTAGGTCAAAACACAATTGGGCTGCCCGATGTGATCAATTACCCCAAGCAAGCCTATGGTGCGGGTCTTCAAAGCTGGGATTTCAGGCAGGATAAAAATGGGGTGATCTATGTTGCCAATAATGAAGGGCTGCTGACTTTTGATGGCACTTTCTGGAAGGCCTATCCCTTACCCAACAAAACCATTGTCCGGTCGCTGGAAATTGGGCTTGATAATAATATATATGCAGGCGGTCAGGATGAGTTAGGTTTTTTCAGCCCGGGACCTAACGGCAAGCTTCATTACAAATCTTTAAAAGACCTGGTTCCTGAAAAAGACAGGTCGTTTGGCGATGTCTGGGATATCGTTTCATTTAACAAGGATATCTATTTCCGGACTCCCACCAA
>JAEUVP010000174.1 GCA_016786805.1 Chitinophagaceae bacterium
GAGAGCATATCCTTCCTGAAAAAACGGCCTGCCTGCTCCACCTGCGTACCCAGCCAACGGGTTCTCTGCTTCTCAAACACCTCCTTCCTCTGTACTTTTTCATCAAATACATATGCATCATCTATATATTCTACGATAATGTTTTTCTTTACAAGTTGTATATCCACTTCCCTGTCCTCTCCGGGATTATTCTGGATTTCAGGTAAGGCAAAGATGTCTTTCAGTAACTCATACTTAAATGCCATCCCTGACCCGATCAGGGTACAGGAAAATCCTGCGGCCCTGTGACCCCGTCTGAAAATTGTATTATTTACTTCTTCGCTTAGTGCATCAAGTATGGCTACTGCCGTATTTTTATTCTTCGCGGTCCGGTGACACTGGATCACCTGCCAGCCCTGTTGAAATGCATGATTGACTTTTTCAAGGCAATCAGGGTTCATTATATTATCCGAATCCAGGATCATAGCAATATCATATACCCCGGATGGCAATTGACTAAAAGCAGCATTGAGTGACTTCGCTTTCATGCTCACATCAAATGACACTTCCACCACCTGAATGGGAAGCCTTTTTAATTGTTGTATTGTATCCGCTTGCAAGCCATCTGCAATCACGGTTACTGTATATCTTTCGGATAGATAAGATTGTTTTAATGCCTGTAGCGCCGTATCAAGGATTACAGAATCATCCCTATAAGAAGGGATAAGAACAGCTATCATAGCTTTTTCCCCTGCCGTGGAATATCCTTTCAATTTCCCAAATCTTCCCGCCATTGCAAATAAGAAAAGGTATATAACACTCAACCCTACATAAATGAACCCTAAAATTGATACTATGTGAATGACCTGCATAAGAATAGTTATTTGCTGGTATTGCTTTGTGAAATAAGTTCAAGGTAAATATTTTCAATATGGTGAGTCATCGTAATAGCATCAAACCTTCTCTCTACTGTTTTCCGTCCTTCAGTGGCTAGCTGTTGAAGAAATTCCGGTTCATCAGCTAATCGTTGCAACACGCTGCTGAGTCCTGATTCGAGCTCTTCCATATCTACCAGCAGCCCATCCACCCCATCTGTAACAACATCCGTACAACCCTGCACAGCAGAAGCAATAGCAGCATTACCCATCGCCATTGCTTCTATCAGGCTAACCGGAAGCCCCTCTTTAATGGAAGGCAGGCAAAAAATATTTGAAGCAGCAAGTATTGCAGGCACGTCAGAACGAAAACCCGGGAAAAAAATATGGTTGTTAATAGCTAACTCACCCGCCAGTTTGATAGCGTCCGGTCTTGCAGGCCCATCTCCGACCATCAACATATACATGTCCGGGTGATTTTGCTGAGCCCTTTTAAATGCCCTGATAAGCGGGAGCGGGTTTTTATCATGAATAAATCGGGCAACAAAGCTAACCAGCAAAGCTCTTTCCGGGATATTGAACTCCTTTCTTATACTCTTGTTTTTATCATGCCTGTTGTAGATGGCCAGGTCTACTCCATTATTTACGACCCTGCATGGAAAATCACCAAGTTCCCTTATCCCAATTTGCTTATTAGACTCTGAAACAACGATATTCATTTTCGTTTTACCAGTCAGGAATTTCTCCCCCATAATTCTTAGTTTCCGCTTCCAGGATGGTAAATAATCATGGAATGACCAGCCGTGAACAGTATGAACAACCGGTATTTTTAACGCTGATGCCGGATAAATGATATTGGAAAGTGCCCTAGCACCATGTGTATGAATAACATTAATCGAATTTTCTTCGAGAATCCTTCTCATTTTTTTCCAAACCATGAAATTAAAAGGCAAACGGCTGTTGACAACATAATTCGTAATACCCATTACATTCAGCCGGTTGATCATTTCACCATCAGAAAGAGCAATAACTATTGGCTCAAACCTGTTGCGGTCGAGCTTGCTCAACAATGTCAGCAGATGACTCTCCCCGCCTCCAATTTCCCCCTGTTGAATAATTTCTAGTACTTTAATCTTATTCATATTTTATCAATCTGCTAAAGGAGTTGTATATACTACTTTTACTTTCTTAGGTAGCAGCGGCTCAAAAGCAGCAACATTTCTCCTGAGCTTCTGCCCGGAAGTGCTATCGATGCTATAAAATGAGACAGTATCGCCTCCCGTAATAACGTTATCACTGATCTGCCAGGTAGCTACTTTGTTCCACCGTTGCAAGAGTCGCTTATCAAACCATTCGTCATATACGATAGCGAGACTAACCTGTTTATTCCTTACAAGGCTATCCAGGAATTCTGGGGTCCAGGATTTGTTTTTTCGGCTCCTTGCCACTTCTATACTACCTAGTCCCCACAGATCAATTACCTTAGCCTTAGTAAAAAAAGATATTGCTCCGATATCATTAGCAGCTACAGCCGTCTCCGGGTAATACTTGTGCAGGAACTGCGCCACCTGGTACTGCTGCTCATAAATATTTACACAAGCCTGCTTAGCTTTAGTAAAAGCTGC
>JAEUVP010000187.1 GCA_016786805.1 Chitinophagaceae bacterium
GAAAATAATATAAAATATATGCGCTATTAAAAATGCTGATAACCCTAAAAGGAAAAAAATGGGTTGCTCCTGCTGAAACATCAGCAATACATCACCCAGCCAGGAAAAAACCAATGCAGCGATGATCCATTTTTTTAGTGCAGAAGAATTTGTATTGACGGAAGAAACAAAGTAAATGATCATGACGATCATTAATAAAGGTTTAGTGATTTTCTCTAGCCAGGGGCTGTTCATATACATACCGGCAATATTTCCTGTCAGCACTAACAGGAAAAGGATGACCCAATTAATTTTCTTCATATAGCAAGTTATGGTTCTATCCAGGCTTCATTCTCTTTCAAAAGGCTGATCAGTTCATCGACCGCCACATCACTGTTCACATTTTTTTTGACCACTTCCTTTCCTTTATATAAAGTGATCTTGCCGGGGCCGCTACCTACATAGCCAAAATCAGCATCGGCCATTTCACCGGGACCGTTCACAATACAACCCATGATAGCGATCTTCACTCCTTTGAGGTGGTTGGTGCGGGACCGGATCTTTGCTGTTGTTTCCTGTAGGTCAAATAAAGTGCGGCCGCAACTCGGGCAACTAATATACTCTGTTTTCGAGATCCTTGTCCGGGTGGCCTGTAAGATGGAGAAAGCCGTATTATTAGTAAACTGGTAAATGTCTTTTACTTCCAGATAGGTTCTGCCTTTTGCTTTTACATTTTCCATCTGCGCCTTGCTGCTGTAGCCCAAACATATCCCATCTCCAAAACCATCCAAAAGTAATGCACCTGTTTCAGCAGCAAAATGGATCAGGTGTTCATCCGGGGTTTGCCAGCTGCTGTCTGTTATCAATACCACCGGGTTTTTGATATTCCTGTTTTGCAATTCAACAAACATACGCCGCACTGATTGCATCGCATGCTGGTTTGTACTGCTCAGGCAAATAACCACAGATGGATCATTAGCCAGCTTATCCAAAAATGTATAATTGTTAATAGCGGTTTCATCACTGAAACAATCAACCATTACAAAATTGATATACTCACTTTTTTCTTCAGCGGCTGCAAAACCACTGTCCTGGAAGATTGGGTAGTACTTTTTCTTATCAGCTCCAGACCATGCAGCGGGGAAAACAATCACTTTGAGGGTGCCCGGCAAAGGGAAATCCAATAACTGGTGGCCGGTAAAAATATAATCTGCTGCTGCATCACCAATATTCCATTTATCGGTTACGGCATCATACGTATAGCCTACGCTTTGTAAATGAGCAGGAGTTATCTTTTCAATTTTACTCAGATCAGCAACAACAACAGGTACATGCTTACTCCCTATATTATCTACTGCAAAAGTTTCCCGTCGCTGGTAATTAAACGGATCATAGGGAAGTCTGATGTCAGAGTTCTGAAGCCGGGTCATTTTCCCTGGTTCTTCTTTTCTAACCTCTGGTGTCCGACCACCTGTCCCATATCTTTTCACCAGGTCTTTACAAACCGGGATCTCCAGTTCAGGATCTTCTGTTAGTGAAACACGGATCGTATCACCGATACCATCTTCCAGTAATGAACCAATACCTATTGCCGATTTTATTCTTCCATCTTCCCCATCGCCTGCCTCTGTAACTCCTAAATGCAAGGGGTAACATTCTCCAAATTCATCAAACATGGTTTTGATCAGCAACCGGTAGGCCTGTACCATTACCTGCGGGTTGCTGCTCTTCATGCTCAGGATGATATTATGATAACTTTCATGCCGGGCGATCCGTAAAAACTCCATCGCACTTTCCACCATACCCATCGGTGTATCGCCATAACGGCTCATGATACGATCACTCAGTGAACCGTGATTGGTACCGATCCGCATGGCTGTACCATATTCCTTGCAAATTTTTACCAGGGGAGTAAACCGTTCCGTGATCCGTTCAATCTCTTCTGCATAATCCGCATCGGTATATTCGATCAGTTCAAATTTCTTCTTGTCCACATAATTACCAGGATTCACTCTTACTTTCTCCACGATCCTCGCAGCGATCTCGGCCGCATTCGGCGTAAAATGAATATCCGCAACCAATGGTGTTGTATACCCCCTTCTATGCAATTCGTTTTTTATGTTGAGGAGGTTCTCTGCTTCATTTTTGGAAGGGGCG
>JAEUVP010000257.1 GCA_016786805.1 Chitinophagaceae bacterium
AAAGAAGAAGCACAAAAAAGTTTTGAAGAAGCCTGGGATCTTGGCTATGCCGGTGAAGGACGGGAAGGTGCCAAGGGAAAAAATGCATCTGTAGCAAAAAGTCCCACTCCTGTCAAATCATCCAAACCCAATACCAATAAACCTAAAACGAATAAGCCACAGACCAAAGAAGAAAAATTGGCGCAGTGGGAAGGTCATTATGAAGCTGAAGTGGCCAGTGCCCGTTCCGGCGAAACGGCTGCTGATGCCAATACAAAATTTGGCGATGGATTGGGCAGTACCAATATCAATTTGCAAACACTGGCTTGTGCCAAAGAATTTTCAATGGATATTACCCGCATGGGCAATATCAGCGGCACGGGAAAAGTATTGTATGTGTACCAGGGTGGTGCAGCTGCTCCTGCCATGGGTATGATCCCTGCTCCTGTTGCCGGCACGATGGGAGGTTTTACCACCAACCTCAAAGATGGTTTCCAGATAAGAGATTGGAGTTTCAGCGGCACCATTGATGAAGAAGGCAACGTGGAAATAAACGGGATGCCTTCCGGTGAACTGGACCTGTTGAATGTGGGCAAATGGCAAAAGATAAAAACATGGTCACCACTTCCACCAGATGGACCCGGTGCAGCAATGAAAGGGCCTTTTCATATGAAAATGAAAATGGATGAAAAAGGGGTTCCTTTCATTACCGTGAACCAATACCTGGCGCTGAATGATAAACTGATCCGCCGGGTGCATTACCAGGCCTTTATTGTAAGGACAGATGGAGATATTGCCCCTAAATGCGATGGTCCCCAGGCGCCGGAACCGGCCAAATGTGCGGCTACTGAATCCATTAAAACAAAAGTTACGTTCGCTCCCAATGATGTGGTGAGTATAGAAGCCTCCAATACATTTACCAAAGGACCCAACGGGGTACAATCGCAACAGGAAATGGGAGTGAATGTAACGGGCAGTTTAGAGATCGGGCCGGTGGGTGCCGGTGTTGAATTCCATCCATCGGATAACAGCTATGAACTTTCTGTAGGTGTGGGTGTGGATACGGAAGATCTTTTAAAAGGCAGCCCGATCAGTTTTGGCGAAAAACTGGACCTGATCTATGATTCTAAATGCGGCTGGGGAGTTAAAGCATCCGCAGGACTGAAAAATAAATTCTCTTCCACCAGCTATTCGGTGGAGGGAGTTATTTTCTTTAATAAAGGTTTATAGTTGTACCGTTTATCGGAAATTCTTTCTGTTTATCTTCGGCGGAGAAAAACTATTCTCATTACCGATGAGCAGGAATTATATAGAAGATAAACAGTTTGAAAAAGCAGATTTCTCGGGTCAATCGCCCGCCAAAGGTGATTATGATAACTGTACTTTCAGCAACTGTAATTTTGCGGAAAGCAACCTGGCAGAGATATCTTTCACGGAATGTACGTTTACGGATTGCAACCTCAGTAATGCTAAATTCTCCAAAACCGGGTTGCGGGATGTAAAATTCAACAACTGTAAACTATTGGGGTTACATTTTGATAACTGCGATCCGTTCCTGTTTGAAGTGAGTTTTGAAAAATGCACCCTGAACCTTTCTTCTTTTTACCAGGTGAAAATGAAGAAAACGAATTTCACAGATTGTATTTTGCATGAAGTTGATTTTACCGCTACTGATCTCAGCCAGTCGGTCTTCACCCGTTGCGATCTTGCCCA
>JAEUVP010000298.1 GCA_016786805.1 Chitinophagaceae bacterium
AAGATTATCTCGCTATACCGGCTCCGATGGGATCGTATGTACAATACATTCACAGTACTCCTGTATTGGTGCATGTCCGGTTTGGTAACTGGCAATCATTACTGGATATGCCGCAACCGGCAGCCACTCAGGTATACAGCAATGCCCTGTATCATTTTGGAAAAGGAATGGCTTTTGCGGCTACTGAAAAAATCACCGCCGCAAAAAATGAACTGGCCGAATTACAGCAACTGATGAAGGATAGCAGCCTGTTCATTCCTTTTACTCCCTTCTCTCCTGCTATTGACGGGATTACTATTGCTGAACAATTATTGACCGGAACGATTGCTCTCAGCGAACAGCAAACGGACCTGGCGATTACCGCATTCCAAAAAGCAGTGACCATTGAAGAGAATATGGTGTACAACGAACCGAGAGACTGGTTGCTGAATCCCAAACATTATTTGGGAAATGCTTTGCTGAAAGCAGGCCGCCATGCAGCAGCTAAACAAGTATTCCTGGCAGACCTGAAAAATAATAGCGAGAATGGCTGGGCCCTGTACGGAGCCTGGCAGGCACTTACCGCTGAAAAAAATAAAAAAGAAGCGGATAAAATACTTCTACGTTTCAGGAAAGCATTTGCAAAAGCAGATATTAAAATCACCAATGCTGTATACTGATTATACAGATAGAGCTTTAATAAAATCACTCACTAAATAACTGATCAGTTTACCACTGGTGGCATCTGTTCTGCCGTCTGATAATCTTGTGGCGCCTTCACAGATATGCAGGTAAGCCGGTTTGGCATCCGCTGCCGCAAACGCAATATACTTTCTCGCATGCACCGGGCTGATGCCCACCGGTGTCATTGCACTACTGAGTGTGTTCTGGATCGCATCGAGATCAATATCAATACCGGTCAGCGTATCTTCCGTAAAACCGGTGGCATGTGCCACGGCTTGTAAAAAAGTCCTTTTCTCGTGTACAAAAATGTCTTCGAAGGTGATGCAGTCAATAAAGGGATTGTTCACAATATCGATCCAGACATTCTGGGGTAAATAATTTTCGTGCAATCCCACAATACAATACTTCTGTAAATAACCATCTTCTTCGGCATAGCGGAACGCATTCCCGCTGTGTCGTCCTTCCATTGGTCGGTAATCAGCATGTGCATCTAAGTTGATACAGTTGATCTGTGCCAACGGTGTCACCCCGGCTTTATGCCATCCTTTGGCAGCACCTTTGATCAGCGGGTATGAATTATTATGCCCGCCCCCGATCACAATAGGGATTTTCTTCAAGGACGTAATGATCTTCACCAATGTTTCCACTTCATCATCCACGGTATGCAAGGCATGGCGGTAAGCTTCTATTTTTTCATCTTCACTTCTTGCAGTGGTGTCGATCAGGTATTGAATATCACCGAAATCAAAATGGCCGATGAGTAACACATCGCCGCCATCAAAAAAATCGCTGCTCTGTACGTTCAGGATGCTTTGTAAAAAAGGTATCCACAACGTATCAGCACCACCCAAACCAAAATTTCCTTTCGCACCGAGATCTTCGGGAATGCCGAACAATACATATTTCGCATTGGAGGCGGCTAATGATGCTTCAATGGCCGTGGGGTCGTTGATGACCTGCAGCCGTTCCCCGAGTTTGGTTTCAAAACGACGGATACGGGTCAGCGACAGTATATCCTGTTTGTTATAGATCTTCAGGTGCTGCATCACGTTCGGTTTCGGTTCGCTGACAGGAACCTTAGTTTCCAATTTTTCCATTGACAACATTTAAAATTTCGGATTCTAAAGCTATGGTTTTGTTCTCAATTTCCCTGCCACGGCGAAGGATGTCCGCCACAAATTCTTTATCAGCATAACCGGCCGCATTGATCCGCACATTCATAAATGCCCCCATCACGGAAGTTCTGGCGCAGAGAGCCCCGACACCGGCATCGGATACGGAATTCGGGTTGCCCGTTTCGGCCATCGCTTTGATGACTTCCATACTTCCATAAGCCGATTGCATCACTTTGAAAGGGATCTCAATGGCAAACTTCGTGGCTTCCTGGATGGCTTTGGTACGGGCTGCTTTTTCAGCATCAGTTGATTTGGGGAGGCCGAAGGCCATCATGATCTGGTTAAAAGCATTGGTATCCTGGTCAACCAGCCAGAGCAATTCAGTTTTATACTGCTCTCCCTTTTCAGCCCAGTTACTGAATTCTTCCCAGCGTTCATCCCAGCCTTTTTTATGCGAAGAAAGATTAGCCACCATCGTGGCTAATGCCGCCCCCAATGAACCGACATATGCTGCAATCGAACCTCCGCCGGGTGCCGGGCTTTCACTGGCGGTCTCATCAGCAAAAGCTGTCAACTGCATGCTTACCAGTTTGCTGGCCGACTTGTCTGCTAATAAATATTCGATAATTCTTTCCTCCGGTTTAAAAGGCCCCAGTTCATCAAGTCCCATAGATTTCACGGCGATCTTGATCAGTTCTTTCTCTGAAACCCCGGTGGAACGTTGTTGTTTTTTTAGAAAATACTTACCGGCAGCGGTCAGCGATTTCAACGGTACCAGCCCAACCAGTTCACTGCCGGTTACACGAATGCCACGGGCCTCCGCTTTTTTACAAACCTCGTCGAAAGCAATATGCAACGGGGTGATATTGATATTGGTAAGGTTCATCGATATCTGGGCGATGCCATATTCCTCGATAAACCAGCCGATCGCTTTTACTGATTTTAATGTACCCGGCTTATTTACTTTCACACCGTTCTCTTCCACATTTCTGCCCGCCTCCCGAACATCAAAGGCAATGGCATTGGCTCTTCTTGTGGAAGTGGTATTGAGGTTGATATTATAGGCCACGAGAAAATCCCGGGCACCGATCACGGTACCACCTCTTTTGGCATCAAATTCTGCGGGGCCAAAATCAGGTTTCCATTCCGGTTGTTTGATCTTTTTAAAAAAGCCTTCGTATTCACCGGCACGGATCACCGACAGGTTGTTTCTTTCTTTGTTGGGTTGTGCCGCTTCATAGAGGTAAACAGGTATGGCTAATTCCTCTCCCACTTTTTTGGCCAGGCGCTGTGCAAATGCTGCTGTTTCTTCCATGGAAATATTCGCAATGGGAATCAGGGGGCAAACATCGGTGGCTCCCATTCTCGGGTGTTCGCCTTTGTGTTTGCTCATGTCAATGAGTTCACCGGCTTTTTGGATCGCAAGAAAAGCGGCTTTGATCACCGCTTCGGGATGTCCGACAAAAGTGACCACCGTTCTGTTGGTGGCTTTGCCCGGGTCCACGTTCAGGAGGCGAACGCCTTCCACGGTCTCTATCTGGTCAGTGATCTGTTTGATGAGGGTCAGGTCATTGCCTTCGCTGAAATTGGGAACACATTCAATGATAGGTTGCATGCAAGCTGATTTGCTGCTAAGTTATTGTTTGTGCCTGTGTTTGGACACTGACCGTCCCGGTATTTTTGCTGCAATTGCACAAAGACATCAGGAACCTGATCCCGCAAGCCCGGGCCTGCTTAATTTTCCCTGCCGGCAGGGCAATAAAATGACCCCTCTGTCTGTTTATAAAAATGAAAGGTCATTGACTTTTTCCAAAAAACTCCGTACTCTTGTTCTATCGCAGTACTCAGCTGCACGATTGCTCCGCCCCTCTGGAAACCTGATCGAAACCATTTT
>JAEUVP010000334.1 GCA_016786805.1 Chitinophagaceae bacterium
AACTTTCGAATTTTGATTTATTAAAGAACAGGAACTCACATATTCAATCATTGAAGGTTGTAAAAAAGGAGACCGGAAATCCCAGGAGCAGTTGTACCGCAGCTACTACAGGGCTATGATGACGCTTTGTCTCCGCTATACCAAAAATGAAGCTGATGCGATGGAAGTGCTGAATACAGGTTTTTACAAAGTGTACAAAAACATCAGCCGGTATGATGCAGGCAAAGCAGGTTTATACACATGGATCCGCACCATCATCATCAATAGTTGCCTGGATTTTATCAGATCCAAACAAGGGCAGCAACAAGTACGGGAAGAACTGGATCAGGCGGCAGTGGTGCACTTGCCGCCTGACGTATTTATAAAAATGTCAGCAGCAGATATTTTGCAATTAGTACGGCAACTGCCACCGGCCACACAAGCTGTATTCAATTTATATGTGATGGAAGGGTATAACCATAAAGAGATCGGGCAACTGATGGGCATCAGTGATGGAACCAGCAAATGGCACCTGGGTGAGGCAAGAAAAATGCTGCAACAATTAATTAAAAAACAGGAAAGCGGTTCATGAGTGAACGGTTACCATACGAAGAACAATTGCCACAGCAATGGGATGATCTTCCCCTGCCCGATGAGAACCGGGCCTGGGAGGATATGAAACAGCGTCTGGAAGAAGAGGACGATGATAAAATTGTCTTCTGGTGGCGCCGTGGCTGTATGCTTTGGGGTTTCCTGCTCTTAGGTTTACTGGGACTGGGCTGGTGGTTATTGCAGCCGCAACAATGGTTTAAGGGGAAGAATGAAAAAGAAGAAACAACCGCTACTATAAGTTCAGCAGAACAAAACAAGCAAACAATAAACAGGAATGATACAGCTCCTTTCCCTAATAGAAAGAAAGAAGAACAGCCTGTTGAAAGCAGCAACAATATAACTGGGCAAATAATTGCTGACAGCAGTCTTTCTGCTGTACCGGTACAACCGCAAGTCAAAAAAAATGCGACCGGTTCATCGATTAGAAAAACGTTGACTGATGAAGATGGAATGAATACGGAAATACAACAGCCTGCTGTAAAAAAGCGAAATGTGCCGATAAAAACGAAAAATAATGATAGCCGGGTAAAACAACAGAATGATCAACCGGATAATATTCCCGGTCTGCCAACTAAAGATATTACTGATAAACCCGCTGCTGAACCGGTAAAGGATAATACAGTTGCTCTTACCAAAGAACCTCCTGTTGATAAAACAGGAACGGCCAAAAAAGATTCACTGAAAAAAGAAGAAAAACCAACAGATACACTGACTGTAAAAAATGTTGCGCCTAAAACGGATAGCGCAAAAAAGAAAGCTATTTTCTTTTCAGCAGGATTGGGGCTTCACCAGCAGCTTCCCGTGGCCGGTCAAAAACTGACACCGTATAACGCTTCCGGCAGGAAGGCCAGCCTGGCGGATTATATTCCTTCGGTTTATTTCCGCATGACCAAAAAAGATAAATGGTTCCTGCAGGCTGAATTCAGGTATGG
>JAEUVP010000346.1 GCA_016786805.1 Chitinophagaceae bacterium
ATACAGCAAACGGAGAACAGAGGTCTATATCAAAGATTCCATTGCCGTGGCAGAAGCCGTGAAGGATTCCCTGCAAAAGATCTATGCGGTTACCATCACCGACCTGGACCTGAAATTAGATTCCGCCAGCAGCAATGTGAATTCTCTGCAATCAGAACTCGGCTCCAAAATGGCCCAGATCAAAAATCTCCGCAGCGAGATCAATGCGATACTCGGCAAACGGGGTGTGACCAAGGAAGAACTGACCCTGGCCCGGCTCAAAATAAGTGAACTGCAATTGCTCGTGGATGACCTGCGGTCGAAGAATAATTCTATGGAAGACGAAAAGAAAAGACTGACAGGACTGATGGAACAACTGAACGGGAATATGAGCAGCCTCCAACAGAATATGGCCAAAGTGGATGAAGAGAACCGGACCCTGCGGGAAAAGATCAACCTGGCTTCCGTATTCGTGGCCTCTGAACTGCGGCTGAATGCAATGGCCGTGAAAAGCGGGAAGGAAATAGAAACCACGCAGGCTAAAAAAGCCGAAAAATTCGTTCTCTCTTTTTTATTGCAGAATAATGTGAACCAGTACAGCAATGCCGAGGTCTATGTGATCATTACCGGCCCGGATGGAGAAGTGCTGCAAAGCCCGGTCTGGGAATCCCGCACCATGGATACCAAAGGAGAAGGCAAACGGGAATACACCCTGAAAATCAAATTTGATTATGAAAAAGGCGAACAGAAACAAATGCTGTTCTCACTCACGCCGGAGCATTATAAAAAAGGCGATTATACCATGCAGGTCTATCATAATGGCTACCGCATTGGCCAGGTGCTGAAGACGTTGGGGTGATATAGCTTTTGTTTTAATTATCCCAATCACTATAGGCAAATCCCATCTCTTACTCCTGCCACTCGCCGCTGATATAAACATCCACCCAGTCCGTTTTAATAAAACTACTCATACCCTCTTTCTTAATATAAAATATCTCAGAATTAATTTCTTTATTAATGGAATCGCCCACACTAACCATCAATCTCGTCGAAGCAGGAATAAATCCAAGTTGCTTCAACTTACCTTCTCGAATAATTTTCATATGGTAATAGCCCTTGTTTCCTTTCTCAAACGAAACAACTCTTCCGTTAAGGCTTTCCTTATATAATCTATCCTTACTTCCTCATTGCTTCACAAGCATCGACAAAATGAGGCCTGCAAAAATCACTTTAAATAATATTTGTATCTTTTTCATCTTTGAGAAAATTTCAGTTGAGAGAGACACGAACCAAGCCGAAGATGACCATTGCAATAAGAAAACTATTATTTTAGTTTTTTAAAAAAGAACTTACAATAGGATTTAATTTTAATTTACTTACTAGCTCATTTTCTAATGAGAATATCTGTGGCTTATAGACATTATTTTTTTGCTCAGGATGTCTTTCAATGAAAAAATATTCATGACTTATACTCTTATCATAATTTTCTACATCCAAAATCTCTAATATTTCAGCGGCCAATATATCATTTGAAGTAAGTTTAATAATAAAGTATTTTTTTGCGCTATCCAGAATATCAAATTCACTAGTAATGAATTCTACGCTTTGGCCTGGGGTAATTGGATTGTATGCACTATAACTCACTGAATCAACATATTTCAAATTATTACACATTTCGTCTCCAGCCAAAATCAAACATTTCATAATCACATTTTTAGCTTCTCGCTTCCCTATATTGGTAATAGCTGGAACAAAAACAAATTTGTAGTATCATAAGTAAATGAACTTTTTTGAATAACCAATAAAGGTTCTCCTTCTTTGACTCGAATTTCTCTTTCCATCTGACTATCCTTCACAGTACGCTTGAACTGATACAATGAAATTGCAATACCTATAAAACTGATAATTATGGGTAGCCAAATTTCAAGATATTTGGTCCATTTTTTTTCTCCATTTGTTTTTTGAAAAATATTTTTCTCTTCGGTTTTTACAGTCACGTTTTCTTGATTTTTCTTTTTTTGAGGTTTTTTTATCATAGACTTATAATTTTTCTTGGAATTCCTTTAAACATCCTCGCCATGGTTAGTGTCCCCACGGGCTTTATTTTTGGTCACGGGTCCCAACCACATCTCTATACAATTTACTCCACCCGCCCAAAAAAAAGAAGGCCTCCGTTAACGGAGGCCTTATACTTAGTAAACCCAATTTGCTTAGAATAAATTGTAGCCATAGCTCAGGTAGTACAAGCCACCCACTGCAGGGCTGCCGAAACCAGTGCGGTAATAGTTATTACCGAGGTTAGTGCCGCCAATGCGGAAAGTGCTCTTGGTACCAGCCGGGCGATAGCTTACCTGTGCATCCACCCAGGTAAAATAAGGCAGTGTACCACTCACGAAAGTGCCTTCGTAATAGTTATTATCCTGCCACTTGGCCACGATATTGAAACCAATGTTCTTGTACACATTATCATTACGCAGACCCACGTTCACCCGGTACTTGGGTGCATTGAAGAAGGTAACCAGGTCAGTCGGTGCATCACGCAGGTCATCAGAGAATACGTTACCATAGATGGTATAGTTCTTAATGATCTGGTATTCCAATCCAATACCCCAGCCCATGGCTTTCACGACACCGGTTGTGTTTTGAATATATGAGAAGTTGGTCGTGGTAAAGGAAGATAACAGGTGAGCCGGAGAAGGTGCAGCAAACTGGTTAGACTGCCCTACGCCGATGGTAGCCAAAAAGTCTTTGTACTGGCTGTAGTAGGCATAAGCATCAACTAACAGTTTCTTGCCCAAAAGACCTTTGTAACCGATCTCGTAAGAACTTACGGTTTCAGGCTTCACCGGGGTAAAGGTTGATCGTACCAGTTTGGTTACATCCAGTGTAGCCCTTGCAGCAATAATGCTTTCCGCAGTATAAGCAGGATTATTTGTGGAATTCAGGCCATAATAAGACTGGAACTCAGGCAAACAACCGATCAGCACACCGGCACCGGTAACCAGGCTGATGTATTGGTTTTGGTTGGTAGGGAAACGATACGCTGTCTGGAAAGACAAACGGATATTGTTATCTTTCGCCACTTTGATAACAGCAGTTACACGGGGTGTCCAGCGGCCATCAAAATTGGTTTGTTTATCATACCGGATGGCACCGGTCAGTGTCAGCACATCATTCAATAATTTTTTGCGGAGTTGCAGGTAACCACCGGTCTCGTTTATTTTAATATTGCCGGCAGTATCAGCGAATAAAGTTCCCTGTGAATTCATCACCCACTGTTTCCACTGCACACCAGCCATTACTTCCACTTTATCAGAGAAGCCGAGGGCATCTGATACATTCACCTGTGCTTCACCAGCCCAGAGGTCAGATTTATCAAGGAATAAGGCACCGCCATTTTTGATTGGTGTACTGCGTCCTGCTTTGGCAGCCGCTTCAAAAGCAGCAGTACCGGGAAGCAAACGGCCCACATCAGCAGCAGTACGGGCATTCAAATGAATTTGCGCATCACTGATCGCTGCACCACCCTGTCTTCTTGTTTCAGCAAATGTGCCAACATACTGGGAGAACCAGGTAGCATTGGGTTTCCATAAGCTGTTAACATAAACACCCAGTGCAGTACTGTTATAAGACTCACCGGCATTTTCCTGTGTGGTATAGGCCCGGACAAACCAGTTCTTGGCTCTTACTTCTAATTTATGCTGTGCAATTTTCAGGTTGCGCAGGGAATAACGGTCAGCACCTGTATATACCGTGGTACCAGTACCGAAATAGGTATTCCAGGAAGCTTCAATATTTTCGGTAATCTTATAATGAAGAGCGCCGGTGAATTTTGCATTGATCGTATTGTAATCAACTAATGTTTTTTCTTCATAACCGGTTCTTGAAACACTTTGTGAACCGAAGTAGTTATTTCTTACCCCCACATAGAAAGGTGCGAATTGCTGGGCAGCAGTCTGTGCTGGCCCTGCAGGGAATAAACCAATAAACCCTGCGATCTGTGCATTGGAAGGATAGGTTGGATTACCGATTGCGGTGAAATAGTTATTAGCAATAGCAGCAATATCAACCGTACCACCAGTGGCCTGTAACAGACCTGCTCTTACCTGCGCCATTACTACTTGAGAAAAACCTGCCATGGTAGTGCTGGCT
Source organism: Chitinophagaceae bacterium (assembly GCA_016786805.1). Lineage (GTDB taxonomy): Bacteria > Bacteroidota > Bacteroidia > Chitinophagales > Chitinophagaceae > CADEDV01. The sequence continues at coordinate 4,132 of JAEUVP010000346.1, forward strand.
TCATCACCATATACGTTAATACCATTGTAGTTGGGATCATTGGTACGGTTACCACCCACCACTTTACTCAGCACACCTACCTGTGATTTATTCCTGAAATCATCTGCCTGCCAGTCGCTTCCTCTTGTCAGCTGACCCGCCAGTTTGATAGCAAATCTTTTGCTCTTACCGATTGTATTGGCCCAACGGAAACTCCAGTCAGAATAGGGAGCTGCTTTGCGCTGCTTGCCATCCACATGCATGATACCCTGCTTTACGTTTAAGCTAAGGCCTTTGTATTTGAAGGGATTTTTGCTATTGATCAGGATGGTACCATTCATACCACCGGAACCATACAGTGCAGAAGATGCACCCGACAGCATTTCAATATTATCAACATCCAGCTCTGTTAAACCAACGATGCTACCAACAGAGAAGTTCAAACCAGGTGCCTGGTTATCCATTCCGTCGATCAATTGGTTCAGGCGGGTGTTACCACTGCTTACAAAACCACGGGTGGTAACAGTACGGAAAGTAAGACTCGCCGTATGCATATCCACACCTTTCAGGTTGGTGATCGCTTCATAATAACTGGGAGCAGCAATATTGCGAAGGTTGGCACCACTCATTCTTTCGATGGTTACAGGTGCTTCCAAAATACGCTGGGGAACACGGCTGGCAGAAACCACCACCTCTTGTCCAAGCGTTGTATTAGGTTTAAAATCAACATCGAGTTTAGCTGTGGCATCACTGACAGTTACTTCATAACTGTCATAGTTGACCGAGCTGAAAATAAGTACAATGGGAAGTTTGGCAACATTCAGGCTGAATTCACCGTCAGAATTGGTGAAAGTACCCTGGCTCGTTCCTTTAATCATAACAGATACGGCAGGAACTGCATCTTTAGAAATGCTATTACGGACAGTGCCTGATACGGTAACTGTTTGGGCATGGGCAGCAATCGAAAAGAGGACAGCCATC
>JAEUVP010000367.1 GCA_016786805.1 Chitinophagaceae bacterium
CATTGCCGGGGTGCATGAATTTATCACCCACCTGCAAACCTGATATTGAAGCTACAATGGCAGTATCCAGGTACCGGATACCAGTAATATTGATTTCAGCAATAGTATATTCTTTAGGAATCCTGGCCGTTTCCCACTCCAGGAGTTTGGGGTCAACAGAGGTAGGCTCCTGTGCCTGAACCTGGTGAACGGAAACTAAAGCAGTTATCAATAAAACAGTGATCCTGGATAAAAATCGTTGCATGGTTGATTATTCAAAGTCAGTCAGAAAATTTTCCTTGTGGGTATGGTATATACGTAATTAACTTATTATCTGTTATTTAGAGTCTATCAGTCCTTTCTTTTGCTGGCAAATTAACGGTAAATATCGAAAGTGTTTGTTAAAGAAGGGGGAGAACGGCTTACCAGTTACAGAAAGTTTGGCCCACTACCCTTTTCAATTACCCACTAATCACTTGTTCACTCGTTTTTCCAAACCTTCGTTCCCGGTTCTGAAAATCCAAAATTGCCTCGTATAAGTTTTCTTTCCGGAAATCGGGCCAGCGTACATTGGTAAAATACAATTCGGCATAAGCCAGTTGATACAACAGGAAATTACTGATCCGGTATTCACCACTGGTCCTGATCATCAGTTCCGGGTCAGGGAAACCGCTGGTACAGAGGTAACGTTGCAGGGTATTTTGGTCAATTTCCTCCACGGTGAGCTTGCCCTTTTTTACTTCGTGTGCAATATTTTTTACCGCATTCAACAGCTCCCAGCGGCCACTATAGCTCAACGCCATAATCAAATTGAGCCCGGTATTCTCTTTGGTAAAATCCAATGCCTCGTTCAATTCCTGGCGGGCATATTCCGGCAGCATATTCATGTCGCCGATCACATGCAGCCGGATGTTGTTCTTATGCAGGCTTTCCACTTCTTTGCGGATAGTGCTCACCAGCAATTCCATCAGGCCTATCACTTCGTATTCAGGTCGGTCCCAGTTTTCCGTTGAAAAAGCATAAAGAGTCAGGTATTCGATTTTCAGTTCTGCACATCCTTCCACGATGTTTCGTACACTCTCTACTCCATGGAAATGACCATATAGCCGGTCCTGTCCCTGCTCCTTTGCCCACCGGCCATTACCGTCCATAATGATGGCGATATGACGGGGTAAATGTTCTTTGTTTATTTTTTCCAAAAGCTGGGACATAAATACTTATTCCTTAAGGGGCACGAAGGTACAAAAAACAAGGCCCGGTGCAATCCTGCGCCGGGTCTAAATTATCTTTAAATAAATAGCCTTTTTTGGACCAGTAAGGGGCAATTCCTGGTTATTTACCAGCTAATCCTTTTTTTTAATTAGAAGTAGGGCATTTATATGACTGCAGGTTGAATGTAACGAAGAACATGGCTGTCACAAATTGGTCTTTTTGCCTGCTGTTACCTCTTTGCCTGCCGGGAAGACCGATAGGCTCGCCTAATTCATAAGACCTGTCATGCAATAAAGCAGCACTGGAGGGGCTGCCATCAGGATTGGTCGGGAAGATAGCCGCATCCACGTAAGTGGTGCTTACATCATCCAGGTAATCCGTGTTGGTCAGGCGGTGCAATATTTCAAACCCGATATTCATTCTTTCGTTGAGTGAATATTTAATGCCTACACCAATGGGCAGGCTGATCCCCATGGAACTATATTGTTTACGTTCGGGGTAAGCGGCGTTACCTTGCCCCTCTGTACCCAGTGGCCTTAAAAATATCTTCTCCCCTCTCAGGTAGGTGTAGGGATCATAACTGAATATACCCGCACCCAATGTTACATAAGGAGTGAAATTGAAACCGGGTTCACCAGGCATAAAGCGAAAGAAATTAAAATCACCCTGCAAAGCCAGCTCCCATACATTGCTGTTGAAACTCAGGTTGCGGCGATACATGTATTCATTGTGGGTATTATAAATATCCGAATAGCCCAGTCTTGCATAACTCACACCGATGCGTGCAGCAATATAGTTACCAAAATTTTTGCGAAAGAAAACACTGGCGGCCATTTTTGACCTGTTCAGCCAGGCTCTTGTATTCAAATCCCCAAAATAATGACCAGCCCCGAGACCAACACCAAACTCACCTTCCTGCCTCACGGCATATTGTGATTGAGCATTCAGGTCAGCAGATATACCCCCGGTGAAAAGGGCAACAAAAAACACAATGGCCAATAACTTTTTCATATACCTCAAATATGGTTCGGGATAAAATAGAACGGAAAAATAGCTATTTTCTTTCATTCGCCCTGCACTTTAATTGCGTTTGTCGAGACCCCAGGTAAGTTTATTGTGAAGGGTTTGCAAAAAATTATTTTCGCTGAGACGAAGCAGTTTTATGGGGAATTCCTCCTTCCGGACAGCCAGCTGTACATACTTTCCAACGATCTCCCGGCGGGAATCCAGCGCACAGATAATATTCTCTGAACGGCTTTCCACTTCAAATGAAATGACGTTATCATCAGGAACAATCAATGGTCTTACGTTGAGGTTGTGAGGTGCTACAGGCGTAATGACAAAACTGCCCGATTCAGGGAAAACAATAGGGCCGCCACAACTTAATGAATAGCCGGTGGAGCCCGTAGGTGTTGCCACGATCAGGCCATCAGCCCAATAAGTATTTAAAAATTCACCATTCAGGTAGGTATGAATTTTTATCATTGAAGCCGTGTCCCTTTTATGAATAGAAAATTCATTCAATGCGTAGGGTACATTACCGAATAGAGGAAGATCCGCATCCACATGGATCATGGTTCGTTTATCTACCACGTAAGTCCGGTTGGCAATTGCTTTTACTGCTGTTGAGACCGCCTCACGGCCAATACCGGCCAGGAAACCCAACCGGCCAAAATTGATGCCCATGATAAAAACGGGCTTATCTCTAACCAGTGTTATGGTATCAAGCAATGTCCCATCTCCTCCAAGGCTAATGATGAACTCAATATCTTCGGTCAATTGTTCTGAAAGGGTGAAGGTCTGTGTATCTTCCCCGAGGCTGATCCTTCCTTTTACCTGTTCAAAATAAGAATGAAAAACAACAGGGGTGATTTTTTGCCGCCGGAGTTCATCAAAAAACAACTGAACATCTTCCTGCTGATCATCTTCCAGAATCCTGCTGTAAATAGCTGCCTTCATTTTAAAAAATAGTCTTGCGATGTAAAAATACTCCGTTCTCACCTAACTGGTTAAAGGTCCACTCCAGCTTCAGGGTAAAATCATAGGAAGTTAAAATATCAAGTCCTATACCACCCGAAAAAAGCATTTTGTTGGATAAAGAATTAAATCCTGGTAATGGATTATGTACATACCCTGCATTGGCAAATACTTTTGCAAAGAAACGAAATGGCAGCCGTTCGGGCATCTGCCTGTTTTTGCCCGGAGTGGGTACACTGAAATGTAAGAATTCCCGGGTATACGTGGTTTTTATGAACCCGCCGGCAACACCATCAACAACATAATATTCATACCCCTGCATAAAAGCATCTCCATAACCCAGGAAGCGTTGCATAAAATAAGGTTGCTTGAATGGTGCTTTTATATTTCCGTAGGCAATTACATTGATAAATGATTTCTTACCGGTATGCCAGCTGCCTGCACCTTTTACTGAGAGGTACCAGACATTAATGCTTTTATTAAATCCTCTCTTTCCCATCGATACTTCCGCAGCATAACCTTTCGTGGGGTAAGGGATATAATCAAGGTCATAATAGCTCATCCGGTAATATATCTCCGGGAACTGGATACGGTTACGGCCGGATTGAAAATAATCAGGATTCAGTTTTACTATGGTATCCTTTACATTCTCCATCGTATAGCCGATACCAAACCGGTGTCTTGTCTTGATGGCCCTCCTGTAGGTAAGCTCCGCATTCGCTGATACAAAGCTCCGCAGGTAATTGTTTTCGTCTTTAATAAAAACCTGTTTATCAGCAACGGTATTATAATTCATCTCCCGGTTCTTACCAAGAGCGAATGCTGTGCTAAGCCCCCATTTCATTTTCTTATCAATATAGAGCCGGTCATAGCTGAAGGAAAATTGTTTTGTGTACCCTCCCACCAGCCACAGTCTGAATTTATCATTCCTTCCCGTGGCATTATTATGCAAAATTTTCAACCCGTAATTTAACCGGCTGAGGCTCGCTCCTTTTTCAAAAAGCCATTGGTTCAGGTTCCTGTCAACAGGTTTAAAATAAGGGACAGGAAAAATATACCAGCGTTCCCTGACATCCACCGCCACATCCACCATATAGCCTTCCGACTTTGCTAAAGCAACCACCACATCAATAAAAAGAGCAGTATTCATCAGTTGGCGACGGGCATCTTCAAATTTTTTGACCAGGTCCTGTAAGGAATATTCCTCGCCAGACCGGAGGGGTATTTCACGAAGAATAATACTGGCTCTTGTTTTCTTATTGCCGGTGATGATAATGTTGCGGATAGTGAAAGAAACATTCTCCTGTACGTTTTTGGAAGCCTGGTTTTGAAGAGTTGAATCAGGACTGATCGCCGGGCCTTTTTCAACCATTACTTCCTGGGCAAACAGGTAATTGCCAGCCATCAGCAAGAGTACTAACCAGGTATAATATTTATAAGTCTGCGGCATTGGCAGCGTTCATCGTAAACAACTAAAGTTAGCTGGTTTTCGCAAGAGTTTCAGCATATTACAGGGAAAAACCGTTTATATCT
>JAEUVP010000394.1 GCA_016786805.1 Chitinophagaceae bacterium
CTTCAGAATCTTATCCTATGTGATCTCATTTTTAATCGTTGACAAAACGTTACTATAATATTGAATTAAAGTCATGATCTTGTCTGACAAGTATCAAGAACTTTTCCTTCTTAATAACCTATCTTAATGAAAATACAAGATGCTTATGAAAAGGCATTGTATAATCCCATTCTTTCTAATTTTCCTTGTGCATTCATCCCCAGTTCAAGACGCCCGGGAAATCGTAAAAAAGGCAGACGACAGGGCCAAAGGGGAAACTTCAATAGCTCTTATTACAATTCAAACAATTCGACCCAGTTGGTCAAGAGAGATGACCGTTAAAAGCTGGACAAAAGGGAATGATTTTGCAATGGTATTAGTCACAGCTCCTGTAAAAGAGAAAGGGGTGGTGTACCTGAAAAGAAAGAAAGAGGTTTGGAACTGGATCCCCGCTGTCGAACGCAATATCAAACTACCTCCTTCTATGATGAGCCAGAGCTGGATGGGTACAGATTTTACCAACGATGATCTGGTAAAGGAAGCTTCAATTGTAGAAGATTATCAACACCTGGTTACCGGAGACACAGTTATTAGCGGGAGGAACTGTTACAAAATCCAGCTGCTGCCTAAACCGGGAGCGGCAGTAGTTTGGGGCAAAATATTGATGACTGTTGATAAGAAAGATTACCTGATCCTTCATGTAGAATATTATGATGAAGATAAAAAACTGATCAACACGCTGCTCGCCGGTGATATTAAAATGTTAGGCGGAAAATTACTTCCGGCCAGGATGGAAATGATTCCTGCAGAAAAAAAGGGAAACAAAACTGTATTAATTTATACTTCACTGGAATTTGACACCCCTATTGCCGATAATTTTTTTACTACCCAGAACATGCCTAAAGTAAAATGATCGCAAAACTTACCTGGAGGAATCTCTGGCGGAACCGTCGCCGCACCTTGATCACTATGAGCTCTGTGACATTTGCAGTTTTTCTGGCCATCCTGATGCAATCATTTCAAAAAGGCATTTTCGACAACCTGGTAAATAATGTAGTGAGTTTTTACTATGGCTATATTCAAGTGCATAAACAAGGATACTGGAATGAACAAGTGCTCGACAATAGTTTTTTCTATGATGATTCCCTGGTGATGAAACTGAGCGGCAACCCGGATATAAAAGGTATAACACCCCGTATAGAGACGTTTTTACTTGCTTCTGTTGGAAATACGACCAAAGGCTGCATGCTGGTGGGAACAGATCCTGTTAAAGAGAATCTATTAACCGGACTAGAAGCTAAGATCGTAGAGGGCAAGTACTTTACCAATAATGAACAGGCAGTATTAATAGCTGAAGGACTGGCCGGAAAATTGAAACTTTCTGTAGATGATACTATCATCTTGTTCGGACAGGGTTATCACGGTGCTATGGCAGCAGCCAAATACCCGGTAAGAGGAATTGTACACTTTGGCTCTCCGGCATTGAATGACGGGCTGTTGTATCTGCCCCTTACGCAGGCTCAATTCTTTTTAAGTGCGGAAAACATGCTTACCTCATTAGCCGTGGGCATACATGAGCCGGAAAAAATGCCGGCAATCCAGCAACAGTTACTATCTGTAATGGGAAAAAGTTACGAAGTGATGAATTGGAAAGAACTAATGCCGGATATAGCCAACCATATCAAAGCAGACGGGTCAAGTTTTTACATATTCACCGGCATACTTTACCTGATCATTGCTTTTGGCATTTTTGGAACCATCCTGATGATGACAGCTGAACGCCAATATGAATTCGGAATGCTGATAGCGATTGGCATGAAAAAAATCAGCCTGGGAAAAATGTTGCTATTTGAAACATTGCTGATCACCCTGCTGGGAGTTATACTGGGTTTACTGATCAGCCTGCCATTTGTATTTTATTTTGACAAGACCCCCTTGCGTATAACCGGGAAAATGGCAGAAGCCTATGAACGATTTGGCTTTGAAGCGTTATTTCCTGCAGCCGTAAACAGCAGTATTTTCATTACCCAGTCACTCATCGTACTGGTCATTGCTTTTTTGATCGGGTTATATCCTTTATGGCATGTTAGCACTATCAACCCGGTGCTGGCGATGAAAAAATAAGTTTTGGCATTTAAAAGAAAAGAAGATGCTTTTAAAAATAGCATGGCGGAATATCTGGCGGAACAAAAAACGTAGCATTATCATAATCACAGCTGTGATGACAGGTCTCAGCGCTGGTGTATTTCTGATAGCATTTTATAACGGCATGATTGAGCAAAGGGTTAATACGGCAATACAAAGTGAGATATCACACCTGCAGGTTCATCATCCTGATTTCACAAAAGACTATGATATCAATTTTAGCCTGCAAAATGGGGCTGCCATTTTGCAACAGGTTCAGTCGAACCCGGCTGTTAAAGCAACCACAGGCCGGATCATCATTAAAGGAATGATAGCTTCCGCTGCAGGAAGCAGTGGGATCACTATCAACGCCGTTATTCCAGAGCAGGAAGAAGCTGTAACTCATTTACCCGGTAAGCTAATCTCCGGAGACTATTTCGGGGCTGGAAACAAAAATGAACTCCTCCTCAGCCAAAAACTATTGAGCAAACTAAAATTAAAACGCACTAAAAAAGCCATCCTTACATTCCAGGATAAAGACGGGAATATAACATCTGCCGCTTTCCGTATCATTGGTATTTATAAAACACTAAACACCCCTTATGACGAAACTAATGTATTTGTAAAAATACAAGACATAGATTCACTTGCCGGACTTGACAGCCAGTATAATGAAATTGCGATCTTGCTGCATTCCAATAAGATGCTGAAAGAAACCCAGTCGGCAATATCCCTCGCTTTCCCTGGCTCAACAATCCAACCATGGACAGAAATATCACCGGAAATAGGTTTAACCGTTTCTGTATCGGAACAAATGGTTCTTATTTTCATGGGTATCATTTTACTGGCGCTTGCCTTCGGCATCATCAATACTATGATGATGGCTGTACTGGAACGAACAAGAGAAATAGGGATGCTGCTGGCCCTGGGAATGGATAAGGCCAAAATATTCAGGATGATACTTATGGAAACAGTATTACTGGTCGCAGCCGGATGCCCGGGTGGATTAGCTATTGCATTCATCGCAATAGCTATCACTAAAAGAACAGGAATCAGTTTTAAAAAATTTGAAGAAGTGTATGCCAGTTTTGGCTATAGTGATGTAATCTACCCTTCCCTGGATAGCAGGCAATTAGGGCTGATTATGTTATTAGTTGTATTCGCAGCAATACTATCTGCTTTATTTCCTGCGTTGCGGGCCTTGCGTTTAAAACCTGTTGCATCAATGAGAAAATAAAAAGCCATGAATAACACCGTAATCGATGCCCATAATTTGACCAGGATTTATGATGAAAATACAATCCCTGTTTATGCACTGAACAGCGTACACCTGCATATAACCAAAGGTGAATTCACTGCTATCAAGGGTCCGTCCGGCTCCGGCAAAACAACCCTGTTAAACATGCTCGGTGGGCTGGATGAACCAACAGAAGGTTATGTCAACATCAATGGCACCAACATTACTCAGCTCAAGGGAAATAAACTCATTGATTTCCGTTTGAACAATATTGGCTTTGTGTTTCAATCGTATAACCTGATCCCGGTTCTGACAGCGCAAGAGAATATTGAATTTATTATGCTTCTCCAAAAAAGACCAAAAGCGGAAAGAGAACAACGGGTAACAGAATTACTGAAAGAAGTGGGATTAATTGAGAAAGCCGGCAAAAGGCCGGGAGAGTTATCCGGTGGCCAGCAACAACGGGTTGCTGTTGCAAGGGCCCTTGCACCGAAACCCCAGTTTATTCTTGCTGATGAACCTACCGCCAACCTGGATTCTGTTTCAGCAGGAAACCTCCTGGATATAATGGCCAAATTGAACAGAGAAGAAAAAATGACTTTTATTTTTTCAACCCATGACCAGCGGGTTATTGACAGGGCCCGGAGAGTAATCACGTTAGAAGACGGAAAAATAGTTAGCGATACAACACCAGCACCTCTTGTTCATACCAATAGTTAAAATATGCTTTGCTACGATGAGGTTTATAAAAAACATACTCTTTTTGCTTTTACTCTGTACTTCCTTTTTGCTTACTGCACAGGAAGAAAAAGACCGGGTAAAATGGATTGAATGGAATGGATATATCAAAGACCTGCAAACTGTTAGTTTTATCAACAGGGCCGACTCCCTGACTTCCGTTAATCTCCTGCATAACCGTATCAATCTCAAACTTAATCTCACGGATAAAATCAGTGGCAGGTTAGAAATCCGTAACAGGGTTTTCTATGGTGACCAGTTAAAACAACTAAATGATTTTGGTAAGGCTATTGGTCAATACAACGGGATTTTTAATCTTTCAAAACTATGGGTCAATGAGAAAACTATAGTCGCCCATTCAGTTGTAGACAGGATACTCCTGCAATATTCTGCTGACAAATGGGATATCAAAGTGGGTCGTCAACGGATTAACTGGGGCATTCATACCATCTGGAATCCAAACGATATTTTTAATGCCTATAATTTTCTTGACTTTGACTATGAAGAACGACCTGGCTCAGATGCCATCAGGATACAGTATTACTCTAAGAACAATACCAGCCTGGAACTTGCCTGTAAACCTGGCAAACACAGTAAGGAGACGATAACAGCAATACTGTATAAATTCAATAAGAAGAATTATGACATACAGTTACTCGGGGGGGTATACCGGCAGGATATTTTGCTTGGGGCCGGCTGGGCTGGCAGCCTTGAAAAAGCCGGTTTTAAAGGAGAACTCAGTTATTTCCATCCCCGGAAAAACTGGACAGACAGTGCAGGAAGCCTTTGCTTTTCAATTATGGCAGACCAGACATTTAAAAAAGACTGGTATATATCACTCGCAGCTCTATTTACGAGTAACCCTGCTGCTGTTAGTTATAGCAATGGAACTATTCTAACCTCCGACTTATCCGCCAAACAATTATTCCCTTACCGGTATGGATTCTATACAGGCCTGCTTAAAGTTTTCTCCCCCATTTCTTCCATGAATATCTCCCTTATTTATTCACCGGAGAAGAATTCATTGATCCTCTTTCCTTCCTGGTCGTGGAACCTCGCCAAAGATTTTGATCTTGATTTTACAGTACAATCATTCTTTGCAAAAGAAGCCCGCAGGTATAAAACTGGTGGCACCACCCTGTTCCTAAGGGGGAAATGGAATTTTTAAATTAACGCATTTCATTTGCAGAAATAAGAATCAAAACAGGAAAGCCCCGCATTTACTCATCCTGGAGTTAATACCTGAACAATAGTTTAGCAGGGAGCATTTCTATTTCTATTTTATCCGCAGTATAATATTCGCCATCCAGGTGGTACTGAACCGGTGAACTGCTCTGAATATGGATCTTTTGTGTGTGAAAATGGGTGATCACTTTCAATTGCAGGTGTTTTCCTTTTTCAATCACCGGTAAATAACGAAGCCGCTGCAAGACTGTAAGCGGCCCTGCCATCACCACATCAAAAAATCCGTCATCAGCCCTTGCCTCCGGGGCAATATGAAAACCGCCACCGGCCCTTCGGCCATTGCTGATATCGATCAAAAGTTTTTTCCCGGTGCTGTTACACTCCGCTGACTGAATGGTGTATTCCTTACAACGATACCCGAATATTTTTTTAAGGATGGTAATAAAAAAAGAAGTTTTACCCGGCATTTTTTTCTTCCCCGTCAGTGCCCGGGCTACTTCGCCTTCAAAACCAATACCGGCACCGTTAATGAAATAGCGTTCATTGCATTTACCGATATCTATGGGTTTTGGGGTACTCAATAATGCAACTTGTAGTTGTTCTTCCAGTGTTTGAGTACCATACAACAACCAGTGAAAGTCATTCCCGGTACCACCTTTGAAGATCACCAATGGTAATGCTATATCCGGGTAATGATTAATGAAATAATTAAGAGTCCCATCACCGCCGGCTATCCATACATCGGTAAAGCTGGTAAATGCAACAGGCCAGTGATCAATGATGAGCTCATGACTGACCTTTTGTTTGGAAAGCTCGCTGGCAATTTGCCGGGCCAGTATAACAGCTTTACCCACACCCGCCAGCGGGTTGCAAAGAATGGCAATATGTTTATCAATGGCAGCAGGCATGGGATGAAAATACAATTTTCAGTAACATTACCCGCCTGCAAAAGCTTTCTCCTTGGCCTGTGCAGAACTGATCACCGGCACCACCTCAAAATCGGCCAGGTCATTCCATTGCCGGATCCATTCCTGTAGTTTGTCAGGCGATTCAGCTTCCATGACCTGGTAGCAAACAGTTACCGTTTCATTGATCCAACTGTTAATATATTGTACGCCATCCGGGAGCATCCTTCCATTTTCTGCAAACCGCTGGTACAGTTCTTTTACTTTGCCGGGATGAAACCGCTCGATGATCATGTATTGCATAATTGATCAATTATAATTTCCGGTATTCCAGCTTCCTGTCGCCGCAAAAAATAAAACCGGTTGCCTTATTATTTTTAATAAGAAAACGGATATCCATGCTTTTATCCGGCTGAATAAAAAATAAATTATCAGCGGCTGCTTTTAACGGCACCACTTCTTTCCCTGGTTTAGCAGTAAGGCCATTTGCCGTAACAATGATCTGCACCGTATCCCGGTCTGGGCCAATGTACACGCCGGCATATTTTTTTAACAGGGCCTGGCTACTGAGGGGTATTTCGGTGTACCTGAATTTTGATTGTGCCAATAACCAACTGTACAGGGAATCGTTATTATAGGTAAGATCCCAGCTGTTATGATTGGCTTCAGGGTATAAGGTAAACCGTACTGTATTGCTATATCTTTTCGTTGCCTTCACCAGGTTCTCACTACTGACCGGTAACACCACATCATCTTTTGCACCATGAAAACACCAGACCGGCATGTTGCGGAGCTTCCAGGCATTCGTTGTGTCGCCACCACCGCAGACAGGTGCAATAGCTGCAAACTCATCCGGGTATTTCATGGCCATGGCCCAGGTACCAAAGCCGCCCATACTCAATCCTGTCAGGTAAATTTTCTGCTCATTCACGCGGTATTGTTTTTTGATATTTTGCAGCAACCGGTACAGCATCTCAATATCCCAACCTGAAGGAACATCCGATTGGGGGGACACAATAATAAAAGGGAAAGCCTTCCCCTTATCCGCCAGTTCAGGCGGTCCATGTGCTTTTACTTTATTGATATCATCACCGCTTTCTCCACTGCCATGCAAAAAAATCAGCAAGGGCCAGCGGGTTGATGTATCGCTGTTATACCCTCCGGGCAGGGAAAGCAGGTACTCCGTTTGTTGTACAAATTTTTCAACTGTTTGCTGTGCTTTTACAGGCCCTGTCATTAAAAGGGCAAAAAAGAAAGCTGAACAGAACCGGGCAAATAAAGGCATAGGAAAATATTTGTTCTGGAAAGTTACAGTTAACAGTAAGACGAAACTAACAGCTGGCAGGTTACCCATCAAGATTTTTTACTGAAAATAAAATTGTGCACTTGTCGTCACAACTGGGCTGCTGGTCTATTTTATCCCCGGCTCCCGTACACACGGCGCAAGATATTTTTCGTATCCCCTTCCAATTAAAAAACATTGTATGCAGCAACAAAAAACAAATGCCACGACAACATTCCGGGTTGTAGCAACAACCCTGCTGGTTCTGATAAGTACAATCATCTATGCGCAACCGCCAGGCGCTGATGGCCCACCGCCTGCAGGGAGCAACGGGCCCCAAACAATTACCCCGGATGAAATAGCTGAAACACAAACCAGCTGGATGAAGAAAAAGCTGAGGCTGACGAAAGAACAAATAGCAGAAGTAAAGAAGATCAACAAAGAGTATGTTAACCGGGCACTGGAATACCAGTCAGCAGAAAAAAGTCAAACCACCGCCGGAGCCGGAAGCAGGGAAAATAAATTGAAAGATAAAATGGCCGAACTGGACAAAGACAGGGATAACCGTTTTAAAAATATACTAACGGACAAACAATTCAAAATCTACCTGAAAAAGAAAGGTTACCTGGAAGAAAGTATCAGCACAGGTGCTAACCAGGAAATGCCGCCGGGGCCACCACCACCGGGTGGTTTTTGATCAGCGGTTACTTCACCGGGGTGATCTGCACCTGTATACATTTCCAGTTCCCGTTTTCCTTTTTATAGGTATCCGTATAGATCGTATAACCGGTAATATTCTTTCCATTGACCGCCTTGGTAAAAATTGTTTTTGACCGCACCAGTGCTATATCACCAAAGATGCGGATACATTCATCGGCATAGGTAAATGTAAGATAGCCGCTGTTGTCAAGATCGGTAGCCCAGTTCTTCAAATACACTTCCCGGGATATAATACTTCCATCTCCCTGGATACATACAAAATCCTGGTGTATGATGGCATCATGCGAAGCCACATCCCGGGTTAAAAAGTTATTGATGAATTTTGCATTGATGGCACTGAGTTGCAGGCTGTCATTGGTGGTATCCATTGTTGTAACAGGTTTTAGATTAGTAGAAAGCCTATCATCAACTGCAACAGGCATGTCAGAGAATATAGCACTAAACAGCAGCGCAATTCCTGTAAATAAGAGCATAAAAGATTTATTTACTCAAAACTATGCAGTGCCTGCAGAAGAGAGTTTCAAAATCTTGCTCATTTTCCCGGCCCGGGTGGATATAATAAAAGCCTGCTTAACTTTACTTCGCATTGCAAACAAACGGCCCATGTCGGCGCAGTCAACCCACATAGCAACCGGTAACTTGGAGAGACTATTCTCCAGCAATCTTTTTGTATCTGATTTTTACGAGATCAAACACTGGAGTTACGACCTGCTGGCCAACCGGCAGGATATGAATGGTTTTAACGACTGCCTTTGCCTGGTCTATGTGAAGAAGGGTAATTTCGTGTTTGATCTTTCTGTGAAAAAACATGAGATGCACTCTGGTTATATTCTACTGGAGAAACCCGGTTGTGATTACCGCCTCCGGCCTTCTGCCGGAGCCATTACCATTTTCAATTTTACCGACCAATTCCGGCAACAGTTTATTATCGACCTGCAATTAGAGCAGTCTTATTTCTTCGCCAATCAAAACCTGCTGTCGGTTATTCTGCAATCCATACCAGCCACCGATTACCTGCACTACCAGGTATTGAACAAATTACATACTGCTGGTAAATTAGAAATGGATACACTGGTGATTGAACTTTTTAGTGAAGCGGCGGGCATTATTACCAACCGCTCAGCAGCAGAAGATATACCCCTTGTATCAAAAGCCAACCGGCTGGCCACGGTTGAACGGGCAAAGGAATATATGAATACAAATTTCAACAATGACATCTCTTTGCAGGAAGTGGCTGAGAATAGTTTTACAAGTCCTTTTCATTTCAGCCGGCTGTTTAAAAAGATCACTTCCTTTTCCCCGCACCAGTACCTGCAGCAGGTAAGGATGAAACATGCTGAAATGTTATTAAAGAACAGCACCCTCCCGGTGGCTGATATCGCTTATAGTGCCGGCTTCAGCAGCACAGCTTATTTTGCCACGGCCTTCAAACAGCAATACAAGGTGAATCCTTTGCAGTACAGGAAAAGGAATTGATGACAGGTTGCTGCTTTACCTACACACTAAAAACTGTGAATTTTGTAAATCATTACAGTTTTTGTGTAATAATTACAGCGACAAACAGTCTCAACTTTGTAATGAAATGTTATTGCCGGGTACTTATAGCCGGCAGTAAAAATTCATTTTTCGCAACCTCATCTTTATACTAAAACTTATACTATGTTACGCTGGGCAATTATTTTCATCATTATCGCTGTTATAGCAGGTGTATTTGGTTTTGGCGGTATTGCCACCGGGGCAGCCGGCATTGCCAAAATATTGTTTTTTGTTTTCATTGTCTTATTTCTCGTAGCAATCATCTTTGGACGCAAAAGCAATGTCTGAGATAGACTACTATCCCTGGTCTCCTGTTCTTGTAAACAATCTTTTTCTTCCATCTAATACCAGCTTATGAACCGATCTTTCAAACAACTGTCATTTCTTTTCCTCAGCACTCTTTTTTACATTGTTGCTCAGGCACAGGAAAAAGGAATTGATGTCAGTATCACTACCAAGAAGAAAGAGGAATGGTACCAGCATCCGTGGGTATGGGTGGTGGGAGCTGCCGTATTTATTCTCTTGCTGGTGGCAATGGTCAAGGGGAAAGACAAGAAATAACAGCTAAAGCAGTTAAAGTGCAGCTCAACAGAGCCACACTTTACTACTGTTTAACCTTTCCGGCAAGAAAGTAATAACTGCGAAACAATAACCAGGGAAACTATTTATTGTTTTTCTTCCTGTTACTGGTTTGTATCGTGGTGAAACCGCTCCCTAGTTCTTTTTAGAAAACCGGTATATCGCCGTGTAGTTACTATTTGCTGTTTCATTGGCATGCAACGGTAATTGGGCCGGCGCCTTCCCTCCCGTGGTGGCTATTCGTTGTATGTAGGCAACATGGGCAAAAAAACCGGTGGGTGTTTTACCGGCTTTGGGTTGCAAGAGCAACCAGTCAATACTGTTTCCACCGGGGCTGGGT
>JAEUVP010000405.1 GCA_016786805.1 Chitinophagaceae bacterium
GATGGCTACCAGGGCAAGGTATATCCATACAATGCTCCAGTCTATCCCTTTTGATATGGCGGGGTTACGGTCGTTCATGAAAGTTTATTTTCTCCGGATCTGTAAAATTGTTTTTCATCCGGCAGCAGGGCCAGCACTTCCTTCCTGGTCATATTTTTTGCCGGTAAAGGTTGCTTTTTATCAACCGGTTTACTGCTTGTTGTCAACCGCAGGAATTTTTTGATCAGGGTACTGTCTTTGTAATCATTATACCATTTATAAGCCCTCGCAGAATCTTCTTTGTATTGCAGTCGTTTAAAATAAGCCGGCATCAGGTTCGCTTTTGAGATCCTGTCCACATCTGCCTCGCTTTTTTTCATCAATGTATCATTTAGGTATTTTTCGATCATGATACGGGCAATCGGGCCTCCCCAGGTGGCACCATAACCTGCATTTTGTACGAAGACAGCCACTGCAATCTTTGGATTGTCTTTCGGGGCAAAACAAACAAACATAGAGTTATTTGGGAGCTTGATCCGCTGTCCGTCAAGAATAGTATAGTTCTCTGCAGTACCCGTTTTTGCACAAACATCTATATTGGGGATCTGTGCGATCCGGGCTGTACCAAATTTCACAACATCATTCATTCCTTCAATTACAGCCCTGTAAGCTGTGTCCGGGATTTTTGTCAATACTTCATGTTTGAACCTGAATTTATTCATGAGGGCTGTATCGGCTTCTGACTCGCCATCAATTTTTTCTACAAAATGAGGTGTATAGTAATACCCCTTATTAGCAACGATACACATAGCATTGGCCATTTGCAAAGCTGTCGTCTGCATTTTATCCTGGCCGATACCCAACGTAAGGTTGGTACAAGAAGTCCAGTGGCCGTTATTTTCTCTATTATATACGGAGGTATCCGGTATGCTGCCCCTGTTTTCGCCGGGTAAGTCAACACCCAATTTCACCCCAAGTCCGAAAGCATTGAGGTATTCTCTCCATTTCAGGTATCCTTGTTTGACATTACCATACTTGGGGTTATCAACGGTTAACCTGTATACATGTGCATAGTAAGAATTACACGAATTGGCAATGGACAAACGCACATTGGCAGCGTGGCCGCCCCCGGAGTGAGTACAAGCGGGTTTTCCATGACCGCACAAGGTATAACGACCTCCACAGGGATATCCATAGGAAGGTGTAATAACTCCTTCATCCAGGGCAACGAGTGCACCAACTGGTTTGAACGTAGAACCCGGTTCATACAAACCGCCGATAGCCCTGTTCAGCATAGGGCCGGTAACATCAAGCGTCATCCTGCTGAAATTCTTACTGCCATCCGGGCCGGTAAGATCATTAGGGTTAAAATTGGGACCAGACACCATGGTGAGAATACCACCCGTCTTTGGATCTAATGCCACTACCGCTCCCACTTTATTCGTCATCAGTTTTTCGGCCAGTTGCTGTAATTCAATATCAATATAGGTTCTCAATCCCCGCCCGGCTATAGCTGCCGTATCAAAAGCGCCATTTTCATAATTTCCGACCAGCCTATTTTTATTATCCTTGATCAGGTGCTGCACCCCCCGCTGACCCATCAATACTTTTTCATAGTAGGCTTCAAGGCCGCTCTTACCAATATAATCCCCCATCCGGTAGTAGTTACCGGATCGCTCAATATCCTTTGGATCAGCCTCTTTGATATAACCGAGGATGTGGGCTGCTGCATTGAACGGGTAGATACGCAAAGGACGTTCCACCAGGTAAAAGCCTGGATATTTCCAGCTGTTCTCTTCGAATTTTGCCTGCAGGTCAGCAGTCAGTAACCCTTTGAAGACAGAAGGGCGAACAGCAGTGTTCTTCAATTTTGCCTCTAAAATTCGTTTTTTAAAATCCGCCGTGTCAATACTCAGCATCCGGCAAAAATCCAGCGTATCTATTCCTTTCACCTCTGCGGGTGTGACCATCAGGTCATAAATGATCGTATTATTCAGGATGGCTTTGCCTTTTCGATCAAAGATGATCCCTCTTTCCGGGTAAATGATCTTTGGATACACCGCATTGTCCATGGCCAGTTGCCTGTATTTACCTTCCACCACCTGCAGGTAAAACAACTGGGCTATGATCACCACAAAAGCAATAAGGAAAATGAGTCGGATAATACGGCTTCTCGATTGGTTGAACACAGGCATAGACAGAAGTAGCGATAAAAATTGACCGGTAAGAGGAAGTGATAATTACAATCTACAAATTACGATTTCAAAAACACGGTTTCCAAGTATTTGAAGAAATAAATTTTGTTTTAAGAGAATTTTCTGTTTTCGTCATTCTCCGCATCGTTCGTTTTACGATTTTTTACATCGATGAACTACGCCGTATTCGTTCTGAATTTCATTCTCCGGGGGAATAATAACTCCACCGTAATGATGAGTAACATACTGATGCCGGTAGTAGCAATGACCTTAATAACGAAATCAAGAAAATTGCCAAACTGCAGCCACTGCAGGAAGGTCATATAAAAATGGTGGAGGATCGTAAGTATTAAAGCATAGACCAGGTAAGGCGTCCAGCCCATGGCCCGGGGTGATGGTTCCCGGTAATTGAATTCCGAACTGTCTTTGGGCGTAAGTATATTAATTACAAAAGGTCTTACATAGGCTAATAAGGTACAGGCCGCCGCATGCACACCGATCTGCATACTGAAAGCATCCAGCGTCAGCCCGGTCACAAAACCAATGATCAGCAGGTTGATCCTTGAAATGGAGAACGGTAACCAGAGAATGAACAGGTAATATATATAGGGAATAATGTACTGGTGCAGGTGCAACTGGTTGAGCAGGTACACCTGTACAAGAATGAACAGGGCAAAACGGACAATATTTCTGATCAGGTCACTCAACGGTT
>JAEUVP010000413.1 GCA_016786805.1 Chitinophagaceae bacterium
TGCAAAGGAACAAACAGAAGCGGTGAAGATCAGCGATGTGAAACCAGAAAACAGCAAAAGTCTTTTCCAGTTTTTTGTAACGGTAGATACTTCTCTGAAATGGTTGAATGTTGAACGAACCACTGCGTATACAGGTATCCAGAAAGAAAGAAATATTTATTCTGCCTTGAGGTTCACACCTTATATGTTCAATGATAGCCGCACTTTCAATGGCCCGGACGACTATGAAAATGTTCCGGAGAAATATATGGACCAGGTGTACCAGCAAAAAAAGGCACTGATTGACGAATTCAAAGAAAGAAAACCTGAATATATGAAAGACCAGATGGAAGGCGACCTTGGTGTTTCTGTAAACTATAAAGATTTCCAGGTAGTCACGGAAGGCCGGAGTTTTAAAAAACCGGAACTGATGTATAAGGAAACAGCACAGGTAGGCGAGAAGATCAGGAAGGCCGGGAAAAAATTACTGATCAATTTGCCGGGCTTGATGGGTGGACAATTACAGATCAGGAAAGATGAACGCACCCGGAATTTTGATATTGATGTCCGGCACCCCCGTCAATTAAAATGGCAGATCAATATGACCATTCCTGCGGGCTATGCGCTTGAAGGAGTGGAGGAACTCAAAACCAATATTGATAATGAAACCGGTTCTTTTATCACTTCTGCCAAAGTGGAAAATAACACGCTGACTATTGATATCCAGAAAATATATAAGCAAAAGAATATTGCAAAGGACAAATGGCCTCAAATGCTGGAGTTTGTAGATGCTGCATACAATTTTACCCATAAACTGATTTTACTGAAACCCATAAATTGATATAATTACAACAGTAATTTCATTGAATTTGAGGTAGCTTAATAAGTTTGCGGTTACAAGTATCGGCCTGGCGCTATTGTTAGTCCGGCAGCCGGGCCTTCATGGCTTGTTTTCTATGACTCCCCAAAAGGCAAGTAGCTATGTTGGCATTATATCCCTGGGTGAGAAAAGTGATTGATTACTAACAAAATAGTTGATCGGGCTACTAAATCTCTTTTAGGGATTCAGGGTCCATTTTTTTGTTTTTCCCATCTTTTCCCCAGCCTAAAAATCTTTGATATTCAAATTGGAGGATTAGCGACCCCCCCTTACCTTTGCGGCCTGAAACAAACCCCTCTCTTTATATATGGCAAACGTTGGTAAAGTAAAACAGGTCATCGGCGCCGTGGTTGACGTGCAGTTTGATGGCAAACTCCCGGAAATTTACAATGCGTTAGAACTGAAAAAGGAAAATGGCGATACGCTGGTGCTGGAAGTACAGCAACACCTTGGCCAGGACAGTGTACGTACCATTGCGATGGACGGTACAGAAGGCCTGGTTCGTGGTACGGTTGTAACAGATACAGGAATTGCAATCGCTATGCCTGTTGGTGAAGCCATCAAAGGACGTTTATTCAATGTAACTGGTGATCCGATCGATGGATTACCTGCTGTAAGTAAAGTGGGTGGTCGTCCTATTCACAACCTTCCCCCTGCCTTTGAAAACCTGAGTACAGCAACAGAGGTACTTTTTACGGGTATCAAGGTAATTGACCTGATCGAGCCGTATGCAAAAGGTGGTAAGATCGGTCTGTTTGGTGGTGCTGGTGTGGGTAAAACCGTATTGATTCAGGAACTGATCAACAATATTGCAAAAGCCTATTCCGGTGTATCGGTATTTGCTGGTGTAGGTGAAAGAACCCGTGAAGGAAATGACCTGATGCGTGAAATGATCGAAGCGGGTATCATGAAATACGGTGATGCTTTCAAACATAGTATGGAAGAAGGTGGTTGGGATTTGTCAAAAGTGGATATGAAAGAGCTGGCGGATTCAAAAGCCACTTTCGTATTCGGACAGATGAATGAACCTCCCGGAGCCCGTGCAAGGGTAGCCCTTTCCGGTTTGACCATTGCAGAATACTACCGTGATGGTGATGGACAGGGTAAAGGACGTGATATCCTCTTCTTCGTGGACAATATCTTCCGTTTTACACAGGCGGGTTCTGAGGTATCAGCCCTTCTAGGTCGTATGCCTTCGGCAGTAGGTTACCAGCCTACACTGGCTACTGAAATGGGTATCATGCAGGAGCGGATCACTTCTACTAAAAATGGTTCTATCACTTCCGTTCAGGCGGTTTACGTTCCTGCGGATGACCTGACTGACCCTGCTCCGGCAACAACATTTGCTCACCTTGACGCCACTACGGTATTGTCAAGGAAGATTGC
This sequence comes from Chitinophagaceae bacterium, assembly GCA_016786805.1. Taxonomy (GTDB): domain Bacteria; phylum Bacteroidota; class Bacteroidia; order Chitinophagales; family Chitinophagaceae; genus CADEDV01. Next base: position 2,246 of record JAEUVP010000413.1, read on the forward strand.
CGACTTAGGTATCTATCCTGCGGTGGACCCATTGGATTCCACTTCAAGGATCCTTAGCCCGTTGATCGTTGGTGAAGCACACTACAATTGCGCCAACAGAGTAAAATTGATGTTGCAGCGTTATAAAGAATTGCAGGATATCATTGCGATCCTCGGTCTGGATGAACTGAGTGATGAAGATAAACTGGTGGTAAGCCGTGCAAGGAAAGTACAACGTTTCCTGTCTCAGCCATTCCACGTAGCAGAAGCCTTTACCGGTCTGAAAGGCGTACTGGTTCCCATCGAAGAAACGATCCGTGGTTTCAATATGATCATGGATGGTGAAGTGGATGAATATCCAGAAGCTTCTTTCAACCTGGTAGGTAGTATTGATGATGCTATTGAAAAAGGTAAAAAACTGATGGCACAGGCTCAAGGTTAATTTCAACATTATGAATTTAGAAATATTAACTCCCGAAAAAAAACTTTACAGCGGCGAAGTGTATGGTGTGCAGATGCCGGGTATCAGCGGTTCATTTGAAGTGCTGGACAAACATGCCCCGCTGGTAAGTGCATTAAAAGCGGGCCGTGTAAAAGTGCTGAAGGATAAACAAAGTCACCTGGCCAATTTTGATATCCAGGGCGGATTCGTGGAAGTATTAAATAATAAAGTAACTGTACTTGTTGAAGGTGCAGTTCCTGTTGAATAAGACTGACTGGAAAACCAGTTATCCGGGATTTTGAAAACAGATTATGACCCTCTCAGTACTGAGAGGGTTTTTTTATACTGGAAGATGGGATAAAATAGTAAAAGGGTCCTCACAGGAGAACCCTTTTAGAAAAGAAGTTTGTGATACAACTGTTTATTTCTTCCTGATGAAATTTTTAGAGATTCCAATATTGAACTGCTCTCCAAAGTTTAATCCGAAACTGCTGGAACCATCATTTGCACCTTTCATTTTTTCAGTGTTGAAATTAATACCACCAAATCCGAAGTTCAGAGCAAATCCATTACTTACATTCAACTGAACCGCAGGGGTGATAGTAACGCCAAACCCATTGTATTTTGTTCCGGCACTATTTTCTCTTCCACGGTATAAAACATCGGCCTGTCCATAAAGGCTGAAGATATTACCTAAAGAATGAGTATAACGGCCAAAAACGCCGGCTGCAAACTGGTTTGTTTTCTGCTCGTTGCCTACTACCGGGTCATACTTGGTCGTTCCATATCCGCCGGTGATACCAACTGTCCAGTTATTAGTAAACTGGTAACCAACACCCGGATTAATACTGAACGAGGAATACTTGTTATCGGAGGCATCTTTCTCCGTGCCGATGTTCAGGTTTCCGTACACTAAAACACTTCCTTTCTGGGCCTGCGAAGCCAATGCAATTCCTGTCATCAGCAATACGCTAAAAAACATTTTTTTCATAAGTAAAATATTATTTGATCCGCTATCAGCAAACAATGTACCTGTGTCTGTTAACTTGGAAAAAAAGAAATTTTGTCAATGCAGGTACTGACAGAATAAAGGCATATATGTCATATCAGGAATGAGATCAATATATGTAATGAGTTTTTACGAAGAAAAAATACTGCAGACGCCTTACAAAAAGAAAAAAGCCTGTCATTTATGACAGGCTTCAGCGTATCGAAATAATATTTTATTGTGCTGGCTGTTGTTGTTTTCTCCTTGCGAGCTCCTGCTCTGCATAGCCAAACACTTTTTTCATCATATCCGTTTTCCGGAATTCATACTTGCTGCGGATCTGTTCTTCTTCGTTGGCAACAATATTGAACATGCCGTCTACGGCACGGGCGGCAATAAAATCGGTCAGGCTGTTTTCCAATGGCTTATTGATGAAGGGTATCTTATTATAAACAGTAACAATATTGCTCCAGTCTTTATTGGCACCTTCTGTTTTAATAGTGCTGTCAACAATAGGACGAAATGCCGTCATTAACTCAGGTGTCATTGTTGTTTTGAAATATTCGGTGGCAGCATGTGTATTATCTGTGATCAGTATGCCCACGGCATCCCGGATACTCATTTGTTTCAGGGAATTCAGAAAAATAGGTTTTGCAGCACTCACAGCTGATACAGTGGCTTTGGTAAATTTCCCGGTCACCTGGTCCACTAATTTATCCATACCGATATCCCGGAGTGTTTTTTCAATTTTGGCAGCATCACCGGGAAATGCAAAACGTACAAAGGGGTTGCCGTTGGGGTCAGCATAAGCATCAAAACTTTTGAATAAGCCCTGGGATAATGCATCTTTTAATCCTGTCGCCATTTCAAATTCTGAAGGAGCGAGTGCAGATGCAATTTTTTTTAATGTATCACAGGAGGAAAGAAAAATAGTAGCACATAAAGTAACAGGGAGTAATAATTTTTTCATCAGAAAGTTTTTTTAGAGATGTATATCCAGGAGAATTAGTTGCAGGTGATTCAGTTTAACTGCGGGTCGATCGGGTAATTGATCATCATTTCATATTCACCACCCAGTTCTTTTAAAGCCTCTTTCCAGATATCTTCATGATGGAGGTGAAAGATCAGTTTTCGTTTGGCTTTTACCGTCAGCCATGAGTTTTCTTTACGTTCTTCGTCCAGTTGCCCGTCGCTCCACCCCGAATAGCCGATAAAAAAGCGGATGCGGGCCGGGTCCATATCTCCTTTTTTGATCAGGTCAACAACACTGTCAAAATTACCTCCCCAGTAAACACCTTTTAAAACCTCAACGCCTCCTGGTATGTCCTCAGGATATTGGTGCAGAAAATGGATGGTATCCTGTTGTACGGGGCCACCATAATAAACGGGTAAGGTATGACCTTCCAGTTCAGGGATCAGCTCATCTAGGGTGTTTTCATACTTTCGGTTCAGTACAAAACCAAAGCTCCCTTCTGCTTTATGCTCGCAAAGAAAGACCACTGTCCTCAGAAAGTTAGGGTCTTTCAGGAAAGGATCAGCGATGAGTAATATGCCGGGACCCGGTTCAATCATACTTCAATTTAGGATGAAAATTCATTTTTCGGAAAATATGTTCTTCCTGTGTGGGCAAACTATCCGCTTAAAGGCACGTTAAAAAGCGCAGGAGGCAGTCCTGAACTACTATTTTTTCAGGATGCCGGGCTATTTTTGCCGGATGGTCTTTGTTCAGCAAAAACCCTTTATCTTAGGCAGCTTTAATCAATAATTTAAGTGAAAAGGACTTTTACAATCATTACTGTACTGATCACACTTTCGGTTGTTGGGCTGATCCTGCTTCAATTATCCTGGATCAATAACATGGTACTGGTTGGCCGGGAGCAGATCAAGGAAAAGGTGAACGAAGCGGTTGCTAATATTGCGACAGAACTAGCCCAGTATAAAGGCAATTTTTTAGTTCCCAACCGGTCCGCCGCTTCCGGTAAAATATTCCCTGATGAATTTGCTACTGATTTTTTGCGTCCGCAGACAATTGGAAGAAGGTTTACGATTGAAGAATTAGACGAAAAGATCAGGAAAGCATTAAAAAACGTAAAGCTGGAGAAAATCAAATTCGAATTTGCTGTATTTGTTATGAATGGAACCGAACTGGAAAAGCAAACTCCCAACTTTATTGCAGCAGATGCGGATACCGTTAATAATTATTCTAAGGGGGCACCTATTGTAAGCCCCAGTGGTTCGGCAGCTGAGAATCTTGCTACTAATGAATATATCTCTGTTGTTGTCCTGGATTATCCAAAATATGCGCTTCAGACATTAAGATGGCGGTTTGTTATCGCTATCGTTTTCAGTATTATTATTATAGCTGCCTTTTATCTTACTGTCCGCACCATGCTGCAGCAAAAGAAACTCGGTGAGATCAAAAACGATTTTATCAATAACATGACGCATGAGTTTAAAACGCCGATCGCTACCATCTCGCTGGCGGTGGATGCTATGCGGAATGAAAAAGTGCTGAATGACCGGGAGAAACTCACCTATTTTAATAATATCATCAAAGAGGAAAATAAAAGGATGAACCGGCAGGTGGAAACCATTCTGAAAGCTTCACAATTGGAGAAGCAGGAAGTGGATCTTAACCTGAAGCCGGCACATGTGCACACGATCATCAAAGACGTAGTCGAAAATTTCGGGTTGCAACTGGAAGAGAAAGGCGGGAAAGCTGAATTGTTACTGAATGCAACTAATGACCTGGTTGAAGCTGACGAAGTACATTTATCGAACCTGGTAAATAACCTTGTTGATAACGCATTAAAATATTCAAAAGATAATGTTCCCCCTTTTGTTAAACTGACCACGCAATCCAACGGCAAAAAATTTATCATGCGGATCGAGGATAACGGTATCGGCATGAATAAAGAGACGCTCAAAAGAGTGTTCGAACGTTTCTACCGGGCTCATACCGGCAATCTTCATAATGTAAAAGGTTTCGGGCTGGGACTCAGCTATGTGAAAACAATGGTGGAGGCGCATCATGGCGAAATTAAAGCAGAGAGCACATTAGGGAAGGGAAGTACTTTCATTGTAGAGCTGCCGTTGAAAAAAAATTAATCCTTTAAGGTCCATAATAAACTTCCGTCACCATAGCTTAAAAACCGGTAGTTGTTTTTTAAGGCATGATCGTAGATATTTCTCCATTGGTCCCCGGTAAGTGCAGCCACCAGTAAGAGTAAAGTAGATTGCGGCTGGTGAAAATTGGTGATCAGCGCTTTAGCAATTCTTATTGTATAACCCGGTGCAATGATGATCTGTGTTTTTGTCAATAAACGATCAGTACTGTTCTGTTCCATCCATTTTAGCAAAGCGGTTAATGCCTCCTTTACCGGGATATTTTGTTCTGAAAGTTCATAGGCTTCCCATTGCGTAAGTAGTAAAGCAGATGGCAGGATAGCAGGATCCATAACTGTTTTTACACCCAGCCAGTAAAGACTTTCAATGGTTCTCAGTGAAGTGGTACCAACTGCAATAATATTTCTATCCAGGTTGGTTACCAGGTTTTCAATAAGTGATTTTTTTATGTCAATGAACTCCGCATGCATTTCATGTTCTTCCATGATAGCTGCTTTCACGGGTTTGAAAGTACCCGCCCCGACGTGCAGGGTTACAAAATCTTTTTTAATACTTTTTTCTTCCAGTTGCCGGAAAATATGATTTGTAAAATGAAGCCCGGCTGTAGGAGCAGCCACGGATCCATCGAAGTGGGCATAGATAGTTTGATAGCGATCGGCATCATCCGACTCAACAGCTCTTTTTATATAAGGAGGTAATGGAATGGCACCGGTATAATGCAATATTTCTGCAAAGCTTAAAGATCCAGGTAACCACGATAACTCAATTACAAAACAATCAGCCCTTTTTTCAACATAGTTAGCTGATAACATTATTTCTTTTCCGGCTATTGTTACTTTCTTTTCCAACACCTGTCCTTTTTTCCACTTGGAAGCACCACCTACCAGGCAAAGCCATTGTACTTTCTCTTGTTGCAACATGGCAGAGGTAATATCAGGATATTGTTCATGTGGCTCCAGGCAAAAAATTTCAATCTGTCCGCCGGTTATTTTTTGAAAAACCAATCTTGCTTCTACTACCTTGGTATTATTGAAGATCAGCAATGAACCAGCCGGAATATGGGCTGCAATATTCCTGTACGTATCATCTTTTAGTTGCCCATTTTGGAAGACAAGCAGTTTTGAAGCATCTCTTTCTGCTAATGGATATTTGGCAATACGTTCTTCGGGGAGCAAATAGGAAAAATAGGTGATCGAAAGATATTTGGGGTGCATATGTATTGCGACTGACTGTCGCAGTTGGTGAGAGACAAAGTTACAATCGTTTCTTCAGGGGTACAACCAGTTTTAATCCACTCCATACATCATTCACGGCACAGACTTTTACGTCTACCAGCTCATTCTTCAATGCATAGTTCCTGATCACATCTTCTGTTACATCAGTAGGTATCTTCGCTGATTTTTTATACCAGGAAACCCAAATAACGATAGCTGGATTTTTGCTGATAAGAGGCTTCAACCGCAACATTTCCTTTTCAAATATTTTGTTTGATTTTACGAAGAGATGGACCATATCTGGGATATTATTCTTTTTCACTAACTGGTCACCGATATTCTTTTCAAGCAATTCATCATAATTGGCAGGCTGATTCAGTAGCAGGACTTTCATCCCTTGTTTAATGCCTAACTTATTGATGAGAGGAGTGCCTGAATACCCTGTTGCCATAATAGTTGGTTTGGCTACAATTTCTGTATTTATCCTAAAATAATAGTCAGTTAGGGATTATCCCCACCTTATCCACTGCAATCCACAGCCAGTTCACTGCCAAAAACCATTTCTGGCGGGTGAATTCAATGAAAACCTTTACTGTAAAGAGTTCCAGCCAATATTGGCTTGTGGAAAAAATAAAAACAGTAAAATTTGTCATGCAAGTGGGAAAATGTGTTATTTTGTGTCAATTAATTAAAAATTGACTCAAATCCCTGATAATGACAGGCTTTCTCGGAGAATTCGAGGCTACTTTGGACGCCAAGGGGCGGTTCCTCCTCCCGGCTGGTTTCAAAAAACAGCTGCCGGAAGGCGAAGATAGCCGCTTTGTTATCAACAGGGGTTTTGAGAAGTGTTTGGCTCTTTACCCGGTAAAAAACTGGGAACCGCTCTTTGCAGATATCAGCAAACTGAACGACTTCGACCCGAAAGTGAGGGAGTTCAGGCGCCATTTTCTGAACGGGGCCACGTTTGTGGAGCCGGACAGTGCGGGCCGTTTGCTGGTGCCACCCAACCTGAAGGATCATGCAGGATTGGAAAAAGATATTGTGCTGGTGGCAGCGGTCAATAAAATTGAGATCTGGGATAGTAATAAGTACAAACAGCTCTTTGAATCATTCTCACCGGATGCATTCAGTAGTCTCGCAAAGGATGTGATGGCAGGCGATAGCGACAAGTTAAAAAGCTGAGCAATTGAAAAGTATGGGTAAGCATAATAAAATATCTGCCGATAACTTATCAACCCAGCCAGTTAACGAATCAGCCGCTGAATATCACATACCGGTTCTGTTGACTGAAACAGTAGAGGGTTTACACATCAACCCCGATGGTATTTACGTGGATTGCACATTCGGCGGTGGTGGCCATTCAAAAGCCATCCTCGCTCAATTAAGTGAAAAGGGAAAGTTGATCGTTTTTGACCAGGATGAAGATGCAAAGAAGAACCTGCCGGATGATGATCGTGTGGTATTTGTGCCGCACAACTTTCGTCACCTGAAGCGGTTTCTTCGGTTACATCACTTCGCTGCTGTGGATGGGATCATGGCCGACCTGGGGGTCAGCAGTCACCAGTTTGATGAAGCGGAAAGAGGATTCTCGATCCGTTTTGATGCTGCCCTTGATATGCGGATGGACCAACGACTGGCGCTGACTGCTTTTGATGTGGTTAACACCTATACGGAACAGCAACTGCATAAGTTGTTTGAACAGTATGGAGAAGTGACCAATGCGAAGACCCTGGCCAAAACAATTGTCCAGGTCCGCAGCAGTACGTCATTGAAGACCATTGAAAGTTTTAAGAATGCACTCCGTGAAATTGTGAAAGGAAATCCCAACAAGTACTTCGCCCAGGTTTTCCAGGCTTTACGCATTGAAGTGAACGATGAATTAGGTGCATTGAAAGAGATGCTGGAGCAAGTCCCCACCCTGTTAAAGCCCGGAGGCCGGGTAGCCATCATTACGTTTCATTCCCTGGAGGACAGACTGGTCAAGAATTTTTTTCGTCGCGGCACATTTGATGAGCCGGATACGAATCCCTTTATCAATGATGAACCGGTGAATGCATTAAAGATCATCACCAAAAAACCCGTTGTGGCATCAGATAAGGAGATGAAACAAAATTCAAGATCAAGAAGTGCAAAACTGAGGGTGGCTGAAAAAGTGATGATAGTGTGAGAATGAATGAACGGATTGCTCATTAATATGTACACCAGGATATAAAAGAACGTGAAATCTATATCCTTTGAAATCAACCCCTGCTGCAAGGCAGGCATTTTTACAAAGGAACCGAAAAACCACAACCAATTTTATTTCATGCAGCAGGAACAAGCAACAACATTGCCCGCCAGCGAAAAGCAACAAAAGCCCGGATGGAAACGCTTTCTGAATTATCAATCCATCGTTAAGCAGGTGCCATTTTTTTTATTTCTCGCCTTACTGGCAGTGATCTATATCTATAACGGGCATAAAGCCGATAAAACAATACGCAGTATTAATAAAACAGCTAAAGAAGTGGAAGAGTTGCAGTGGGAATACAAAGCGGTGAAAAGTGAAGTGATGTTTCGTAGCAAACAAAGTGAACTGGTGAGAGCAGTGGAACCATTGGGGTTAAAGGAACTGGTACAATCGCCGGTAGTGCTGAAGGATAGCGCCATGACCAATTGATGAAATAACCAGGTTGAAGGAATTATAATAACAACTAACGCAAGCAAAGAGGCAGTGGAAGTAAAACGTGACATATTGTGGAGGGTTTACCTCAGTTTTCTTGGCATGGTAGTGCTGAGTTTACTGGTATTGGGTAAGGCTTTCTATATTCAGCGTTTCCAGGGCGAACACTGGCGCAGTATGAGCGACAGTATGCACCAAAAAATACAGGAACTGGATGCTGATCGGGGTACTATTTACAGTGAGGACGGGCAAATGTTGAGCACATCCTTACCCCAGTTTGATATCTATATGGATTTCCAGGCGGACGGGTTAAGAGATAAAGGCGGGAAAGTTTTTAAAGAGAATATTGATTCATTTGCCGTTTCCCTGGCTGGTTATTTCGGGGATAAAACATCTGCCCAGTATAAAAAAGAATTGCAGGCTGCTTATAAAAGCAAAAGCCGCTATTACTCACTCCGCAAAAAAATGACGTTTGAAGATTACAAAGCCTTCCGCAGTTTTCCTTTAGTGAAACTTGGTAGAAATAAAAGCGGTGTGATCGTGGAAGAAAATAGCAAACGTATTTCCCCTTTTGGATTATTAGCTAACCGGACCATTGGTTTATCAAGAGAGCATGTGGCGAGTAACGGGAAACTGAAAAAGCAAAATGTAGGTCTTGAGAAAACATATGACAGCCTGCTGACAGGGCAAAAAGGCCAGCGCCTTGTAAGATATATAGCTGGTGGTGCGGTACCTGTGGAAGGTTTCCAGATAGAACCGGAAAACGGGAAAGATGTTTTTACCACACTGGATGTGAACATACAGGACATTTCAGAGAATGCCTTATTGCGGATGATGGAAAGCAGCGAGGCGCAATATGGAACCTGTATCGTTATGGAAGTGAAGACGGGTAAAATAAAAGCAATTGCTAATCTTGGCCGCAGACCTGATGGCAGCTACTGGGAAGATGATAATTATGCTTTGCGGGTAACAGAACCCGGGTCCACGATTAAACTGGCCACCTTGCTGGCAGTATTAGATAAAGGGACCTCTTCCTTGAATGATATGGTGGAGGTGGGCAGTGCGGGACGACTACAGGTTGGTCCAAGAATAGTGAATGATGCTGAACGATCTCCCAAAGCGGTGATGACAGTGAAAGAATGTTTTGCACACAGCTCTAACGTGGGTATGAGTAAACTGGCTTTTAAGGCGTTTGCCAATAATCCTAAGGAGTTCAAGGAATATTTACACCGGTATCACCTGGATGTGCGTTCGCCAATAGATCTTTCAAATATCCCTGCACCAAGATTAGCGCCACTGGAGAATAAAAATGGGGGGCTGATGAATATGCTGACCATGAGTTTTGGCTATGCTATCAATGTGAGCCCCTTGCATACACTAAGCTTATACAATGCTATTGCTAATGATGGTAAAATGATGAAGCCTTACCTGGTGAACAGTATTCAATGCAATGGAATTGTTATTAAGCAATTTGAACCGACGGTTCTTGATAAGAGTATCTGCAAACCTGAAGTAGCAAAAGCAGCAAGAGAATCAATGGAAGCAGTAGTGACAGAAGGAACCGGCCGGCCCGCATTTAAGAATATGCCTTTTGCAGTAGCGGGAAAAACAGGAACTGCACACGTTGCCGATGGTGATATTAAATATGGGCACGGCGTGTACCAGGCTTCTTTTGTGGGTTATTTCCCCGCAGACAAACCTGTTTATTCCTGTATCGTGGTGGTAAGAACAAAGCCACATGCGGCTGCACACTATGGTGGAATGCTCGGAGCACCTGTATTCAGGGAGATCGCTACAAAACTCTATGCGATGTATGTGGATCAGAAACCAGCAACGCTATACAGCGCAAAAAAAGATAGCAGCACTTATTTCTATGCAGGCAATACGAAAAATATAAAACAGGTTTTCGGCACATTCAATATGTGGTACGCCGATTCAGTGCAGCAGAGTAATTGGACCAGTGTGTATGCCGGTAATAATTACCAGCCGGTGTTGCGAACAAATGCCGTAAGAGAAAAACTGATGCCGAATGTGAAAGGAATGGGGCTGAAGGATGCGCTATACCTTTTAGAAAGTATGGGATTAAAAGTAACAATAAGCGGGAAAGGGAAAGTGGCTAACCAATCCGTTGCGCCGGGGAGTGCTTTGGCAAAAGGAGTAACAGTGGTATTGGAATTGAGTTAACTGATTTAAAGACGGGTTATGTTATTAAGAGATGTTTTATATAAAGTGGCGATCCGGTCAGTTGCGGGAAGTACAGAGATTGAGGTGAATGATATACAGATCGATTCGAGAAAAGTGAAGCCGGGGGCTGTATTTGTGGCAGTAAAAGGAGTGGCAGCGGATGGTCACCAGTTCATTGAAAAAGCAATTGATAACGGAGCCGTTGTAGTGGTAGCAGAAGCAATGCCTGCAGAAAAGAAAGAAGGAGTTGTTTATGTACAGGCAGAGAATAGTGCAGCAGCGGCCGGTTATATGGCACATAATTTTTTTGGTCAACCTTCGGAACGAATGAAGATAGTGGGAGTAACAGGAACGAATGGTAAGACAACTATAGCAACATTGCTATACAAGCTCTTTACGGTTTTGGGATATAAATGCGGGTTGCTGAGTACTGTCGAAAATCACATTGGTGATAAGATAGTGCCTGCCACACATACCACACCGGATGCTGTCAGCCTGAACCAGTTGCTGAAACAGATGGCAGATGAAGGATGTACCCATGTGTTCATGGAAGTGAGTTCACATGCAGTACACCAGCACCGGGTGACAGGTTTGCAGTTTGCAGGAGGTTTGTTCAGCAATATCACACATGATCACCTGGATTATCATAAAACCTTTGATGAATATATCCGGGTGAAGAAGACCTTTTTTGACACACTTCCGTCATCTGCTTTTGCGATCAGCAATGCAGATGATAAAAGAGGGGAAGTGATGCTGCAGAATACCAATGCAAAAAAGTATTTGTACAGTTTGAAAACGATGGCTGAATTCAAAGGGAAGATACTGGAGAATAGCCTGGCAGGATTGGTAATGAATGTGAATGACCAGGAAGTGCATTTCAGGATGATCGGCGAGTTCAATGCCTATAATCTGCTGGCAGTATATGGTGCAGCGATGTGTATGGGAGAAGATAAACAGGAAGTACTGAGATGTTTGAGTGTACTGACCGGTGCTGAAGGAAGATTTGATTATATGGTGTCGGCAAAAGAAAAAGTGATTGCGATCGTGGATTATGCTCACACACCAGATGCTCTTTTAAATGTACTGGCGACGATCAAAAAACTGAAGAAGGGATTTGAAACCGTGATCACTGTGGTGGGTTGTGGTGGTGACCGCGATAAAACAAAAAGGCCGGTGATGGCACAGGCGGCTTGTGAACATAGCGACAAAGCCATTTTCACCAGTGATAACCCGAGAAGCGAAGACCCGGAGCAGATCATAAAAGATATGGAAGAGGGATTGCCGGTGGCGTATAAAAGGAAATATATAGCTATCGCAGACAGAAAAGAGGCAATCAAAACAGCGATCAGTTTGGCAAAGCCGGAAGACATCATACTGATTGCAGGAAAAGGACACGAGAAATACCAGGATATAAAAGGAGTTAAACATCATTTTGACGATAAAGAGATAGTAGGAGAGATGTTTGAACTGTTGGATAAATAAAAAGTAAACAACTAGTAAATAACCAGCCATGCTGTATCATTTATTTGAATGGTTTAAGGCGCAGGGGATCAATTTCCCCGGAAGAAACCTGATGGATTTTATATCCGTCCGGGTGATGCTGGCTGTTTTATTGTCCTTGCTGATTACGATGGTGTATGGTAAGAAGCTGATCAAATTCTTACAAAAGAAACAGGTGGGTGAAACAGTTCGGGATCTTGGACTGGCAGGCGAACAAAGTAAAAAAGGAACGCCAACGATGGGCGGGCTGATCATTATCGCAGCCATTATTATCCCAACATTATTATTAGCAAGATTAGATACTGTATATGTGGTGCTGATGCTGGTGGCAACAGTGTGGCTGGGTATTATTGGATTTATTGATGATTATTTAAAACTGCGTTCTAAGAAACTGGCCCAGCAACAGGGTGTGAACTATAAGAAAGGAGATAAAGACGGGCTCGCCGGATGGTTTAAAATTTTAGGGCAGGTGGGTCTGGGTATCACAGTTGGTGCTGTTCTTTATTTCAATAGTAACGTAACGATTTGGAGAGAATACCAGGGCACACCTAAGCCCGGAGATTCAACGGTAATCACGAAGATCGTCAATAACCAGCCGAAGCATTTTGTTGAAACCAAAGAACCGATCACCACTATCCCGCTGATCAAAAACCACGAATTCAATTATACCAAATTATTGCCCGCTGGATTACGTCAGTATTCATGGGTGCTTTATATCCTCATTGTGATCTTTATTATCACTGCTGTGTCTAATGGGGCAAATATAACAGACGGGTTGGATGGTTTGGCAACAGGTACTTCGGCATTGATAGGGGTCTGTCTCGGCATCTTTGCTTATGCGAGCGGCAACTTCTTTTTCGCCGACTATCTCAATATCATGTACATACCGGGATTAGGAGAGTTGTCCATTTTCATTGCTGCTATGATTGGGGCTTGTATTGGTTTCTTGTGGTATAATTCGTACCCGGCTCAAGTGTTTATGGGTGATACAGGGAGTTTAACATTAGGCGGCATTATTGCATCCATCGCCATTATTGTGCATAAAGAGTTATTGATACCGATATTCTGTGGTGTGTTCCTGGTGGAACTGGTGAGTGTGATGGTACAAGTAACCTATTTCAAATACACGAAGAAAAAATTTGGGGAGGGAAGAAGAATATTCTTAATGAGTCCATTGCATCATCATTACCAGAAGAAGGGTTTACCGGAAGCAAAGATCGTAACGCGGTTCTGGATCGTGACAGTGCTCTGTGTGATATTAAGCATAGCAACGTTGAAACTAAGGTAACAGACGATAATTGCTTTTGAGAAGATATTACTGAAAAACCCATCCATTATCCAATCCTGTCAAGAACCGACGTTCTGATCCAATCGAATTGTGGTGCAGTTATTAAGTAAAACTAATGCTTACGAAGAACCCGATTCCGTACACCGGACTATGAAAGTATTGAAGCATGAGCAAACGAATGGTCATACTCGGAGGTGGTGAGAGCGGCGTGGGTGCCGCCTTACTCGCACAGCAACAAGGGTATGACACATTCCTTTCTGATGGAAGTTCTTTGAAGGAAAAGTATCGTAACGAACTGCAACAGGCAGGTATCGGCTTCGAGGAAGGGCAGCATGACGAGGAAAGGATCCTCGCCGCTGATGAAGTGGTGAAGAGCCCCGGCATACCAGAAAAGAATGATCTGGTAAAGAAGATCAGGGCAAAAGGTATTCCCATCATCAGTGAGATTGAACTGGCTTACCGTTTCAAAGGGGACAGCAAGATCATCGCTATCACCGGGAGTAATGGAAAGACAACGACGACTGCACTGACCTTTCATATTTGTAAAGAAGCCGGTCTTGATTGTGCACTGGTGGGTAATATCGGGTACTCCTTTGCCAAACAGGTAGCCGAAAACCCGAAACCCTTGTATGTGGCAGAGATCAGCAGCTTCCAGCTGGATGATATCAAAACATTCAGACCGGATATCGCTATCCTCACCAATATTACCGAGGATCACCTGGATCGTTACGATTACAAATTTGAGAATTATATCCGGAGCAAATTCCGGATCACGATGAACCAGCAGTCAACCGACCATTTTATTTACTGCTGTGATGATGAAGTAACTATGAAATATCTAAACAGGTTCAATATTCAATCTAACCAACTGCCCATTAGTATGAAAAGAGAATTACCAAACGGAGCATTTATTAAAGACGGGGACATGTACGTAAGAACAGGACAAGATTTTACCTCTATGAGTGTATATGATTTTGCATTAAAGGGGAAACATAACCAGTATAATACAATGGCAGCATGTGTAGCAGCAACCACCATGGATATCCGGAAGGATAAGATCCGTGATGCCGTGCAGAATTTTCAGAGCCTGGAGCACAGGATGGAGCATGTGGCCACGATCCGCGGTGTTGATTTTATCAATGACAGTAAAGCCACCAACGTCAATTCTACCTGGTATGCACTGGAAAGTATGACAAAGCCAACGGTACTGATATTGGGTGGTGTGGATAAAGGCAATGACTATTCACTGATTGCCGACCTGGTGAAAGAAAAAGTAAAAGCAATTATTTGTTTGGGTACTGATAACAGGAAGATACACGAGGCCTTTGGAAATATAGTTAGCCCTATTGTAAACACCGGCAGCGCCTTGGAAGCCGTACATGCTGCCTTTCATTTTTCTGAAAAAGGAGATGTGGTGCTGCTGAGCCCGGCCTGCGCCAGTTTTGATCTCTTTAAAAATTACGAAGACAGGGGCAACCAGTTTAAGCAAGCAGTGAAAGAATTATAAGTAATGGCAGAAGCAGTTAACATACAGCAACCGATGCAGAACCCGTTTGGGCAGCTAGCCAGCAAAACCCGTGGCGATAAAGTCATCTGGGCATTGGTGGTATTGCTGACACTGGTTTCTTTGCTCGCCGTTTACAGTGCAACAGGCTCGTTGGCGTATAAAAATTATAAGGGTAATACGGAAGTTTACCTCTTCAAACAGATTGCTTTTATCGTGGTAGGTATCATGGTGATCTATTTTGCTCACCTGGTCAATTATACATTCTATTCCAAAGTTGCACAGATCGCTTTCCTGTTATCCATTCCATTGCTGGCCTATACCTTATTCTTTGGCGTACGGATGAATGAAGGAAGTCGTTGGATACGGCTGCCGCTCATTAACATGACGATGCAAACCTCTGACCTGGCCAAGTTGGCCTTGTTCATGTACCTGGCCAGGTTGATGAGTAAGAAGCAGGATGTGATCAAAGATTTTAAGAAAGGATTTCTGCCGGTGATGTTGCCCGTTGCAATTACTTGCCTGCTGATTGCGCCTGCGAATCTTTCAACGGCTTTATTGTTAGGAGCCAGTTGTTTGATGCTGTTATTTATTGGCCGTGCCCGTACCAAACATATTTTAATAACGATCGGTATTGCGATGATCCCGATCCTGTTCCTGGT
>JAEUVP010000265.1 GCA_016786805.1 Chitinophagaceae bacterium
AGCAAAAATAGAATGGCGAAAAAAACAGGATACTGATCCCCGTCATGTATTGATGAAAATACCGGTTCGTATTGATTATTGCTTTTATCTTAAAAAAGAGGCAGCTTCAAACTGAAGACTGCCCCTGAATAATTGCACTGCTATGTTTAATAAATAATATGACTATCCTTATTTCTTAAACTTTAATTGATTAACGAGCTCCCCTACTTTTCGTCCCTGCTTTATTCCTTCCTCCGCAGTAAAGCGGTAATGAATACCCCCGATCAACCGTGACAGGGCCGCTTCATTTGCATACGAGGCAAACGAATTGAAACTGCGGTTGCCATACTGGTTAGTATAGGTATGATCAGTGAAAGAAAAATTCTTGCCAAATACAGCTTCCAGTACAGTTGCCAATGCCGCTGAGATAACAGCATGATTCGATGCGTATTCCGGGTGAGGCGGTGTTGCAATGACGGGATTCCAGTTACTGTGGCCTAATACAGTACGGATATAACTGACCGGACGCATCAAATTATAATGATACTTTGTTTTAAAAGCAGAGATGAGTGCTTCATTTCCCGCAATGCCATGTTTGCAATATAAAACTGCCGCTTCCTGGAGGGATAGTTTTTTTAAAACAACCAGTTGCGTAACAATATTCGTGGCATGTGCCGGTACATTATATTGCCCCGGCAAGTCGGCCCAGAACTTTGCCACCAGCGAGTCAGTACTGCTTAAAGCAGTTGATACTGTATATACCTCGTTTACCGCTTTATAAAATACAGATCCTGGATCTGTGGAATAAACTGGCGGTGCAATGGGTTGTGTGGCTGCTGCCAGCCCGGGAATAAAACTGCGGTTATTTCCCCAATACGGATGAAGTGGCTTGCCAAAACCCGGTGGTGTTGGTACCCACAAACCTGGTCCTGTCGGTGCTGTATAAGCATCCGAAGTCGTGTTATTATATGCTTCATGACCTCCGTCTGTTTTAGACCATTCAAAAATACTGGCGGCCACCTGCTTCCCGAAATTAGCTGAACGTTCTAATTCTTCCGGGCTGCCACTGTTGGTCATCTTAGTTCTCAAATCATTTTCCAACGAATCAATAGCACCTGCCAGGGCAGGGGTTGTATTGGCAAATAATTTTTTTGTAATCAGTGCCATAGCCCCGTTAGCACTTGCGGGCCAGTAATATTTCTTTGCCGGATCCGCAGTTGGTAATTGAATCCCTGCCTGTAACTGGCTGGTCACTGATTGCCCGTTTTTAATACCGGGAGCTACAGATTCATACAACGCAAGACCTGCATATGCATAGGCCCGGAAACTAACAACAGAATTAAATCCTGCTGTACCTTTTGTGAGCCGCAGGTATAAATTCATCCAGGCAACAGCCACATCGGGTGCATCGGTCTTATGATCTGCAAGATCATCCTTTTTACAACTGTAAAGAAGAGAAGCAGGCATTACTGCACACAGTATAGCGAAAGTGAAAAATATTCTTTTCATGATCGTTCAAATAAAGGTTTAATGGTTAATGATTTATTTCTCTGCTATAAACAGCAGGAAACTATTTTCAAGGTGATAGAGTTCTTCGGTAAGATGATAAGGCTGCAGCGCTTTAGCGATGGTTTGCTGCACCTGTTTTTCACTAACATGATTGAGTGCTGCGGCTGCGGGCCCGGTACCCATAAAGCTTTTGATGCCATCTGTAAGTTTGTAATAGATGAACGGACAACTGATAGCAGCTTTATGCACCAGTTTCAGGGACAGTGATTGTAGTATCTGTTCAATCTTTCCTTCTTCGGATAAGGCAAAAGGTCCGGGTGTACCAGCCGGTGGCGGGGGTAATAAAGATCCGATTGCTTTCAGGATATTGGTGGCATCACTCTTCTCTGGCTTGTCCCAGATTCCGATCACTAATTTACCACCCTCTCTTAATACCCGTTTTGCTTCTGCCAGGGCATTGGTGAAATTTCCGGCATACTGGAATGAATTAAACCCCGTCACAATAGTGAAACTGTCTGACGCAAAGGGTAATGATTCCAGGTCCTCTTCCATAAAGTTATTCCCGGGGTTTCTTTCCCGGGCCACTTCCAGCAGGCCCGGTGCCGCATCCACGCCTATTACATCGGCCCCGTTTGAAATAGCCATGTGACTGAATAAACCGGAACCACAACCTGCATCCAGTAAAAAACTGTTTTCACCGGGTTCCACTTGTTTAATGACATGTTTGTAGATCGGGAGAAAAAATGGTTCAAAATAAGTTGACCAATATTGCGGAGCCACACTCCACAATTTTCCCTGTGTTTCTTTTGTGCTCATTTGAAAAAAATTAAATGGTTGATGATTTAATAACAGCACAAAAATATTAGCCTGCTGACCAGCAGGCTTTACCAGGACGTCCAGATATATTACTTAAAAGTTCAGGCAGTAATTTGTGCCTGTTTTATCGCTGTGGGTGGCGTACCAAACCGTTCTTTAAATGAACGGCTGAAGTGGGAAGGATTCTCAAAGCCGCTTTCAAAGGCTGCTTCACTTACATTTTTATCCTGGTTGCCCAATAAATGCATGGCATGGTTTAACCGTTTTTCCAGCAACCACTTGCCGGGTGTGGTATTGAATTGCTTCTGAAAATCCCGTTTAAAGGCCGATAAGCTGCGGTTGCAGAGTTCTGCATATTGCTCCAGCTTCAGGTTATAGCAATAATTGTCTTCCATGATCCTTTGTAAGGATACGGACTGGGGTTCCCGCAACAGGGAACAGAAATAAGACAGCAATTCCGCATTGCCCGGATTATCTGCAATGGTTAAGATCAGTTCTTTGAATTTTAATTCTAACAATGACTGATCAGGTTCTTTCGTATCCCTGAAATACGAGAACATGGAAACAAAAAAATTATTCAGTGTTTCACTGCTCTTCAGCAACATAACCGGGGAAAATTTCCGACCGGGACTGCTTAGTGGTTTTGCTTTGGATTGTAATGTTTCACACAAAAATTCATCCGGTATAAAGAACAGCAACAGGCAAAAGCCGGTGTCAAAAAACTGTTCAACAATATTGGCCCCCTTTCTTACAAATACGCAATCGCCTTTCTTCAACTCATAAGACCCATGAGCTGTATGCCAGGTCTTTCTTCCGTCCATAACATAAAAAATATAATTATGCTGGCTCCACAGGTCAGAAAACCGGTTCGACATCAAACGGGCTTCCAGCGGACAATAAAAAGCAGTAATAAGTGAATCGCCGCAATTGAACTGACGGCTGTAATCCGGGTGCTCTAATACTTTTGCTTGAAAATTAACCATAGGTTGAGGTCTGGATGATAAAAGTAATAAATACAACTAACATTTGCCGGCTCTTTTGTATAAGCGGATAGCAACCAGTAAAAGATTGCAGCAAATTACCGGGATCACGGGATAAACTTTTTTCTCTGAATAATGTATGCAACCGCATTATGAAAACGAACACCTGTTGATTAAAGACATTATGCTGAATGACCGTTGTCATATGAAACGGCCTCCTGCCCGGCCTACTTTGAAACAAGCTAACGGTTGTTTCAAAAGACGAGCCCAAATAGAAAGGCAATGTTCAGTTTGACATATGATTTTTGATCTCATCATATTATCATTCCAACAGTACCGTTCAAAATTATTACTACTGATCAGAGCTGTGATGCCCCTTCTTTTATTCACGGCCGGGCAGGCTGGCGCACAGGAATTAACGATCTATACGATCCCATCCCCCAAAGGCATCAACTGGGAATCTCCCCGGAAATTAGTATTTAGCTATATCGCTAATACATTGGTCCGGTCCCGCTACGGGAAAGAAAAACATCCTATCGGTCATATGCTGGTGGAGCTGAGAGACAGTACAAGATATGCCCTGGTTGGAACCACGGCAATACCTCATTCCGGTATGACAAAAAAAGTAATCCGAAAAGGCTACGGATTGGGAATATTATTTGAAACGATCAGTGGCAAGCTGGATGAAAAAGAAGCTAATCTTCCTCAAATTGACCTTCGCTGTGAAACCGGTGACCTCGCATTTATCAGGTATAAGATCAGTTCTTCGGTTTTTAACCGGCTATGGCAATACCTGGAAGAGTATAAACAAAAAG
>JAEUVP010000269.1 GCA_016786805.1 Chitinophagaceae bacterium
TGAAAAATATCCGGTCACGATTGAAAAGGATATTTACCTGCTGGAAAAAGCCGGGTGCGATATCCTGTTTCTTCCATCTGTGGCAGAAATTTATCCCGATGGTTTTCATAATCATAAGCAGTATGATCTGGGTAAACTCGAAACCTTGCTGGAAGGCAAATTTCGCCCCGGCCATTTCCAGGGGGTATGTATGGTGGTGGAACGATTACTTAATATTGTATGTCCCGGTAAACTTTACCTTGGCCAGAAGGATTACCAGCAATGCATGGTGATCAACCGGCTCATACAATTAATGGGCATTGAAAAAGACACTACGCTGGTGGTCTGCCCCACCCTTCGTGAAGCAGATGGCCTGGCCATGAGCAGCCGGAATATGCGGTTGAATGAAGAAGAAAGAAAAAGGGCTGTAGCTATTTACAACGTACTTACCAGCATTAAAAATAACCTGCAGCCACCTTCTCTTATTACTATAAAGAATAAAGCTGTTGACGAACTGGCTGCCAAAGGCTTCAGGGTTGATTATGTAGAGATAGCTGATGCCATTACATTGGAACCCGTTACTCATTGGAATGGCAGGCAAAAACTGGTAGTTCTTGTTGCTGCATTTAATAATGAGGTAAGACTGATCGATAATATGCTGATCAATTAAAACTTATTTTTGCTTTCATGATGCAGATCGAAGTATTAAAATCGAAAATACACCGGGCGGTGATCACCGAAGCCAATCTTCATTATGTCGGCAGTTTGACACTGGATGAAGACCTGATGGAAGCCGCCAATATCATCGAAAATGAAAAAGTGCAGGTAGTGAATGTAAATAACGGCGAAAGACTGGAAACCTATGTGATCAAAGGAAAAAGAGGCTCAGGTATTGTTTGCCTCAATGGACCTGCTGCCCGTCGTGGCATGGCAGGCGACCTGGTGGTGGTGATCTCTTATGCGATCATGGATTTTGAAAAAGCAAAGTCTTTCAAGCCCTGGATCGTTTTCCCAAAAGAAGGAAACAAACTCTGATATTCTTTACCCGGCACTTTGTAATGTAACTTCGTACCACTATTTTGGCATTCATGAACAAACGGCTTCTCACCATACTCCAGTACCTTTTTTTCCTGGGCCTCGGCATTTTCCTGGTATGGTGGTCTATCCGTGATCTTGGTGCAGACGATAAATCGCAGATTAAACTGGCCTTGAAAAAAGCCCGTTACTGGTTAGTCATACCCGTATTCATCATCCTTTTCTTAAGTCATTATGTAAGGGCTATGCGCTGGCGTTTACTGATTGAACCTTTGGGTTACAAACCAGGCATCACCAATACTGTTTTTGCTGTGCTGATCGGCTACCTGGCCAACCAGGCCGTACCAAGACTGGGTGAAGTGTTGAAATGTACCGTACTGGCCCGTTACGAAAAAGTGCCCGCTGATAAACTGGTCGGAACCATCATTCTTGAACGCATCATTGATGCCATTACCCTGCTGATCATATTTGGAATAACACTGTCCATACAACCCGGATTATACAACCAGATCATTGATACTTTTTTTAATTCTTCAGGAGATAAAGAAGAGAAAAAAGTTTCCGGCACACTGGTTATGCTGATTGCCGGAGGGCTTGTTGCTTTAGCCATTCTTGCCTACATGTTCATTAAAAAGAAATCGGTCAATGACATGTTTGGTATTTTTAAGAAGATCGCTTCCCGTATCTGGCAGGGCATCAGTGCCATTCAGCACCTGAAGAAGAGAGGACAATTCCTGCTGCTGACTGTTATCCTCTGGACCACTTATCTTTCCGGCGGGTATCTTGGTTTTCATGCCTTACAGGAAACCGAGCAATACGGCATCAAAGAAGCTTTCACTGTATTATCCGCAGGCAGTATAGGTATGATCGTAACTCCCGGTGGCATCGGTGCTTATGCATTTCTTCTAGAGAAGACCATGCAATTATATGGATTATCACAAGGCATAGCACTGGCTTTTGGATGGATATTGTGGCTGGCTCAAACCACTGTCATACTTATTGGTGGCTTAATAAGTTTTATTGCATTGCCCTGGTATAACAAAAAAAAGAAGATTGAAACGAGCTGACCTGATACCACAAAAAATCATGACCACTCCGCAGATTATGCAGCGGGTGGCGCAATGGCGGTTAACCGGCAAGACCATTGCCTTTACCAATGGTGTATTTGATATACTTCACCAGGGTCATGTATTTTCCTTATCACAAGCCGCAAAAGAAGCAGATATACTCCTTATCGGCTTAAATGCAGATGCGTCTGTAAAACGATTGAAAGGGGACAGCCGGCCGGTGAACAACCAGGAATCAAGAGCATTATTACTTGCCTCTTTGCAGATCGTTGATGCAGTGATCTTATTTGAAGAAGATACTCCCCTGCGGCTCATTAGTTCCATTTTACCCGATGTATTAGTAAAAGGTGGTGATTATACCGTTGAGCAAATTGCCGGGGCTAGAGAGGTGATCGCTGCCGGCGGCCGGGTGCTGATCAACCCGATCCTCGAAGGTTTCTCTACTACCGGCATCATTGAACAGATCAGGAAAGCCTGAGTACATTTGCCATTTCTAAAAACTTAATATCAAACTTTTACCCCGTTCATTAATTTCATACCTTATCAATGAAATAAGATGGACACAATCGCTATGGCTGCTACA
>JAEUVP010000502.1 GCA_016786805.1 Chitinophagaceae bacterium
ACAATTTCCGGTGCAATGGAAGAACGATGATGAGGAAGGTGGAAAGAATTTACATGAAGAAGAGTTCTTCCGGGCACAATTGAAAAGATTAGGCAAGGGTGACCTGAAAGTTTCTTACACCAAAGTACTGAATAACCAGGCCGGGCTTGACCTGGTGAATAATATTCATAACCTGCTGAACAACGATATCAATGTGATCGTCTACAATTTTGTGGATATGCTCAGCCATGCCCGCACCGAAATGGAAGTGCTGAAAGAACTGGCTGGCGATGAAATGAGTTACCGTAGTATCACGGCCAGCTGGTTTGAACATTCGCCTCTGCACCAGGCGTTAAAAAAAGTGGCAGAGAAAAATATTCGTATCGTACTGGCGACTGATCATGGTAGTGTGAGAGTGAAGACGCCCTACAAAGTGGTGGGAGATAAGCAAACCACCACCAATCTCCGGTATAAACATGGACGCAACTTAAATTATGAACCCAAAGAAGTATTGGCGTTCCGTGACCCGAGAGAAGCGGGGCTGCCGGTACCGACTGTTAATTCTTCTTTCATCTTTGCCAAGGAGGATAGTTTTCTCTGTTATCCCAATAACTACAATTATTATGTGAACTATTACAAGAATACTTTCCAGCACGGAGGTGTCAGCCTGGAAGAAATGATCGTTCCCGTGATCAAGATGCAGAGCAAATAGGTGGATGGGGAATAGTAAATAGTGAATGGGTTGTGGAAAAATCCAGTTGAAACCAACTTTTCGCTAGTTACTATATGCGTAAATTTGTGTCTTGATACCCTATTTTCTATTATCTGTTTTCCTTTTACCAAATGAAATATACACAAACAACACTTGATAAATTAGAAGCCATTCCTGAACAGTCAGGGTATGTATTGCGGTATGAACGGGGCACTTTTCAAAGCGGCTATTGTATCCTCGAGGCACGGAAAGTAGTGGTATTGAATAAATTTCTGCAGATCGAAGGCCGGATCAATACATTACTGGACCTGATCCCGCAACTGGAGATCAATACAGAGGTGCTGACAGAAGATGCCAAAAAGCTCTACCAGGATATTATTTCCAAACTTGAGATAGAGGAAAACGGAAGCAATTAATTACCCCATCTTGATTTGTTCGTCAAAGCGTCATGTAGGTTTAGCCAATTAACCAATAACTTTACGCTGTGACTTGTCCTCCTTTAAAAATCACTTTTCTTGGCACGGGTACCAGCAGCGGGGTTCCCATGATCGGCTGCGATTGTGTTGTCTGTACTTCCACCGATAAAAGAGATAATCGTCTTCGTTCAAGTATACTCGTACAATCTGCTACCACGTCGCTGGTGGTGGATACCGGGCCGGATTTCAGGCAACAAATGCTCCGGGGAAAAGTGAAACACCTGGATGCTGTTTTATTCACACATCCACACAAGGATCATCTCGCCGGGCTGGATGATATCCGGGCATTCAATTTTTTCTCTAAAAAGCCTATTGATATCTATGCCGACTCACTGACAGAAGAAGCGGTGAGAAGAGATTTTTATTATGCTTTTACCGATACCAAGTATCCCGGCATTCCCGAATTAAATATGCATACCATCAACCTTGACCCTTTTATGGTTGGTGATATCCCAGTTACGCCCATCCAGGTATGGCATTTAAAAATGCCGGTGCTGGGTTTTCGTTTTGGAAAGTTCACCTATATCACTGATGCCAACCGGATCGAGGAAGAAGAAAAAGAAAAGATCAGGGGAAGTGAAGTGCTTGTATTGAATGCACTCCGCAAGCAAAAACATATTTCTCATTTCACTCTTGGAGAGGCGATAGAGCTGGTGCGGGAACTGAGCATTCCGGGGGCATATTTTACGCATATCTCACACCAGTTAGGGCTTCATGCTGAAATTGAAGTTGAATTATCCCATGGGATGCATCTTGCTTACGATGGCCTGACCTGGGAAGGATAGAAGAAGATTTAAGCTAACGGTTGTTAGTGTAAAAGAATTTCCCTTATCTTGCATCCGCCTTTAACGATTGTTTTGCCATGATCTTAAGGCACAGACAGTGCCACC
>JAEUVP010000292.1 GCA_016786805.1 Chitinophagaceae bacterium
ACTGTAACAATAAGTGCACAGGATATAAACAAACTTCGTCAGGCTACCGGCGCCGGTATGATGGATTGCCGCAAAGCATTGACAGAAACCAACGGTGATTTTGAAGCAGCGATCGACTGGTTGCGTAAGCAGGGTCAGAAAGTGGCTGCTAAAAGAAGTGACCGTGAAGCAAAAGAAGGGGTGGTGATTGCACAAACCACTGCTGATAACAAAACAGGTATCGTTGTTTGTGTTAGCTGTGAAACGGATTTCGTTTCCAAGAACGCAGATTTTATCAGCATGGTGCAAAGCATTGCTGATGCAGCGATTGCCGGTAATGTTAAAACGGTAGAAGAACTCAATGATACTGTTGTGAACGGGGCAAAGATCTCAGACCTTATCAATGATAAGCTGGCTTCTATTGGTGAAAAGATCGGTATTACTAAATATGAAAGAGTAGAAGCTCCTTATGTGGCTTCTTATATTCACGGAGCTTACCGAATCGGTGTGCTGGTGGCTTTAGACAAACCGGCTGCAGAAGTAGGTAAAGATGTGGCGATGCAGATCGCAGCACTGAACCCTGTTGCAGTGGATGCAGCAAGTGTTCCTGCAGAAGTAATAGCCCGTGAAAAAGCGATCATCGTGGATGTAATGAAAGAAGATCCCAAAATGGCTGGCAAACCGGAAGAAATGCTGGCTAAAATTGCTGATGGCAAAATGGGTGCTTTCTTCAAAGAGCAAACACTGACTGCACAGGCTTTCGTGAAAGATGCTTCTAAAACAGTGGCTGATTACCTGAAAGAATCCGGTGATGTGAAAGTGCAAGAGTTCAAAAGAGTAGCATTAGGATAATTGATCCGCTATATAATTTAAAAGGGTATATGTTTTTCATATACCCTTTTTTGTTTTGTTGTTCTTCAGTGATTCGCCCAGTGATACTTTTTTTGATCATGCGTAAAATGGATGTCCATCGGGTAAATGCCCGATGCGATGGCAGTGGGAAACCAATTCCGCTCTTCGGGTACCAGGATAAATAATCCTTCGTCATCACCAATGGCTTTGAACTGTGGCAACGGAGGTTGCTTGGCAAAATAAGAAAGGCCATATTGCTCCAGCAGGTGAGCGGCTTCTGTTTGCAGCGTATCTTTTGAGGTTACTATACCTGCCTCACTGATGGAGAGGAATTGTTTAGCTGAAAAAGGCCCTTCGGTTTCATTATCCAGGTCAAACCGGGCGATCAGCTCCACGATATTACCGGCAGGATCATAGAAGTAAACAGATTTTGCATGCCAGTTTATGAAATCAGCGATATCGCTATTGTGGTCATCAACCCAAATCAATTCAACTTTATCAGCCAGCCAGTTTTTGGCTTCTTCGATTTTATTCGCCGGAATATTAAAGGCAAAATGATAAACAGGCTCCCTTTCATTTGTTTCTTTAAAAACAAGTGTTGAAGAACCTGTTGTTATGGCTATTTGCTGTTTATCTTCTTGTAATGGTAACTGCAAAACGGTGCTGTAAAATTCTGCCAGTTGATCCAGGCGGCCCGTCTCAAGTATCAGTTGTTGTATATGCATTTGTACGCAAACTTAGAATTTTCATACGCTTTTTCGTCAACCCCTTTCAGGCATTCATAGCAGTGATGGTCAGTCATACCTGCATGAACGGCAAAGGCAATCACCACGGCACACAACACAAAGAATCCGATCCATCTGATTGCCTGTTTCATCTTACTTGATTTTTCCTTTTACAGGTTTCACTGTTTTCAGGTAAGCATAGATAGCTTTCAGTTCATCATCACTCATCCGTTTAAATGAGTTCCAGGGCATCGGCGTTTTCGGATGCAGCTTTCCCATTTTAAACCGGTTGATAAACTGCTCCTGTGACCAGCTATAAATACGGCTGCCGGGATCAGGGGTAAGATTGGGAGTAACAAATCCATCAATCTCTAATCCGCCGGCAAAGGGTTCACCTGTAAATGCACCGGTCATCATATCTCTTTCCGTATGACAGCCGACACAGTTCGCTACATTATTAGCGAGGTATTTTCCATAATTCGCTGTGGAATCAACTTTAACAGAGCTGGTCACTTCACCTTCCGGTCCAACCGGTTTGATCAGGAATGCTTTTACTGCATAACCCAGTACATTAAATTCATTACCGGGCACTTCATTGCGAACAGGCTTTTGCGACCGCAGGTAGGAGATCACCGCCGTCATGTCTTCATCCGACATATTATGAAAGGGCATGAAATCAAATATCGCTGTACCATCCCGGTGAACACCATACCGCAATGCTCTTGCAATTTCAGCGTCTGTATAATTTCCAATACCTGTTTCCTTATCTGGCGTAATATTTTTGGTATAGACTTTGCCCACCGGCAGTTCAAACATAAAACCTCCTGTCAGTGGTACATCTTGCCCCAGGGCTATTAATGAGTCAGGGTTTGCTTTGCTATGGCAATCGGCACAATGTGCAGCACCAAAGATGATGTGTTTCCCTTTTTGTATCACTGCTGAATCGGTGGATGCAGTAATAGCAGGATAAGGACGGTCGTATTGAATATTTTGTCGCATGGCGATCGTTGCACTGAGCCCGCCAAGGAGCAACAGCAAAACAATACCTGTCCATTTCAGTATTTTTTTAAAGCGTTTCATTGCTATCGTTCTTAAAACAGTTGGTAATGGTTTACAGATCTTTTAGTTGTTTCCATTGCGGAACAACATTCTTTACCGGTTTTGTTGATTTCAGGAAGGCGAAGATGGCCCTCAGGTCTTCATCACTGTAATTCTTATAAGCAAACCAGGGCATAGGAGGCAGTAAGGGACGGTTTCCTTCCAGTCCTTTTGACAAACCTTTGCGGATGGCATTGAAGAATTGTTGTTCTGTCCACATACCAATACCGGTTGAATCAGAAGTAATATTGGCAGCGTAAGACATGCCCCAGGGACCAACAGCATTTGTTAAGCCCATACCGAATAATACATACCCGTTTTTAAATACAGTTGTATCGGCCTTACCGGTTGGTT
>JAEUVP010000541.1 GCA_016786805.1 Chitinophagaceae bacterium
TCATAGCCGGTAACTCCCGTATTATCAGTTGATGCACTCCACGATAAAGTAAAGCTGGTACTGGTGATATTGGAAGCGGTTAAATTAGTGGGTGCTGTTGGTGCTTGTGCATCAGTTGTATTGTTCACCGAAAGATAGATGCCGGGTATCACTTCGCTGGGAGCTGCAGTGCTTTGTCCCGGTTTAGCCCAACCAACCGCCAGGTTATCGTTACCGGTACTTTCTTTCATCAGTGCTTCAATATAATACTTGGTTCCGGCCACCAATGCGATAAATACCGATTTTTGGGTAGTGAATTTATTCCATTGGCGGGAGTTGGTGCTGTTGGTATTATAGGCAATGCGGACTTTATTCGCTGCATTGATCGTAGTGCTCAGCCATAATTCGCCACTATTATCACTGGCGATCCAGAACACATAATTACCCGTTGCAGGGGGACAGATATACCCATACATCCGGATGCCCAAATTGCTTCCCTGGTTCGTGGGCATTTCAAACAAAGTCCGGGTGCCGGTACTGGATGGGCTGTTTGGATATTTTGTATTACTGGTGAGGTTGCTGACAGCACTGCCGGATATATTATTCCAGCGTTGGAAGTTGATACTGCCCATGCCCGGGCAGGTTTGCGAATAACTTACAAAGAGAATAAAAGAACTTACAAGAGAAAGAATGGGTTTCCTCATGGTGTAGCAGGTTTTGGTGAAGAATTGGTTGGCTTGTAATAATCAGTCAATGTACTGATTCTTTTATATAATAAAAAGAAAGCATATCTTTTTTTCAAGATTATCAAGCAATCAATAAAATTTTTGTGTTTGGATTTATCCATTAACGGATGAGGCCGGAGCCAAAAAAAGAAAAGGAATGTCTCGGAGATAATCTTTCCTGAATGGCGTTATTTTTTAATGATTTTTATTTTAGGAGATCCAATATACATAGTATCACCTTCACGTCCCTGTTGCATCTCTTCGCCTGGCTGATTCTTAACTCCTTTGATAATACTGACTTTCCCTGTTACCCTGATTTTTTTACCATTCAGTTGTTTAGCTTTTTCATAACTGATATTTACAACATAACCATTGAGATAGATCCCATCCTTTGTTGCATTAGCAATATCAAGAACAGTAACAAAAGAAACAAGCTTTGATTTGCTAATTGCAATACTGTCTGCTGCACCTTTTTCCTGTGAAAAGGAGTATAAACTAGAAAAGAAAAACAGGAAGCTGAATAGCGATCTCATGGTTCTGTTTTTAGAGGTATAATAGAAACTTCCCCTCATAAATGTACGACAGGGTTTACTATTCAATTTTATTTTGACGTCAAAATAAAAGCACCTGCTTTCGCAAGTGCTTCAACTATCATTAATCAAAATGCAGTTATATTTTGAACCCAACTGTCAGCACCGCATTTCCGCCTGTATTTTTGATCCTTGCACCGGAAAATGCACTGTATTGAAGACGGTAGGCATAGTGCACATCTTTACCCATGGTGTGTACATAACTCAGGTCGATGAACATGCCTTTGTTACGGTAACCCAGGCCACCACTGGCTGAGAAACGGCTTCCTTTTTCTCCTGCCAGATCTTTATAAGGGTTGCCATAATAAGCAGCGCCCAGTCTTGCCATGATAGTGGTGAATTTTAATTCGCCCCCCACCTTGATATTGAAAGCACCTTTGTACGCATCATCAATGGCATTATTCAGTTTTTTAAAATAGGCTCTTGTTTCCTCGCTATCATCAGCCTCCGGGTCAGTTGTAAAGGAAGAAGATTTATAGTTCACATATTCGATATCGGCCGTAAGGAAACCTTTTTGTTTTCTTACATCTTCAATTTCTCTTAATACATACGACCCGCTGATCATGACACGGTAGGGAGTAAAATGCCAGTAGCTGATCTCAGCATCATTGCCACCGGTGAATAAGGAAGAACTCTGGTTCAGTCTTCCCTGGAAACCTTCTGTGTCGGTTATAACCGTAGCATTGTATTTATCAGTGAGCCGGTAGAAAGTAGGCGTATGAAAAGCAAATCCCAACCGGACGTATTCAACTGGTTTGTAAATGATACCCAGTTTCAGGTTGAGGCCTGTTCCTTTTGTGCTCAGGTTCTCATTGATAGTGGCAAAATCAAAACGGTTATTGATATTGGTGGTGGCATCTGCTTCTGAGAAACTGGATTCACGGCTATAATTCAGGAAAGGAATACCCAAGGTAGCGCCGAAGTAAAATTTATCCTTGATGTTGCCGGCACCGGCTATGGCCAGCTCCGTAATACCACCGCTGCTGTTCACAATTTGTTCCTGTATCAGGCCGCCTGTGGCGAGTAAAGGTTGTGCTAGGGAAACAAAATTCCTGTTACCACTCATATACCCGTTGGCCGTGTCGATCCAGAACGTATTCATCGCTAAGCTGGTGCCGAAGGGGTAATTGCTGACTGCCACATTCGCATCGGTTACATTATCATTACGCAGTTGCTCCAGGAATTTTTGTGAATAGGAACTTTGCGTGTTGATACCGCGGTATAAAATATTATTATTGAAATTGGCGGTCCTGTTCACAGCTATCGCAAAAGCACTTCCGGATGATTTACTGTTGCGGGTGTTGATTTCACCGGTTCCCCAGATGATGCCCGAAGTACCAAAGGATAATTGTTTTGATTTATCTTTTTCAGTTCTTCCAAAATAGCTTGATTTATTATTCAGGAAATTATAAGCCGGCGTCAGTACAAAATCACCGGTTTTAAAAAAGCCCAGGCCAGCCGGGTTGACAAAAGTGGCTGATATATCTCCGCCGAGTGATGCCATGGCACCACCGATCGCTTGTTGTCTTGCCGTTCCGTTTGATGTGACCCAGCCATACCGGAGTGCATC
>JAEUVP010000557.1 GCA_016786805.1 Chitinophagaceae bacterium
CTTCTGAATGCGGTTGGCAGGTACCCTGTATTGCTTTTGAAAAATCGTGTCAGGTGGCAGGCTTCTGAGAAATGATACATGTCGGCAATTTCACTGATGTGCAGATCAGTATATAATAGCTGCTCCTTTATTTCACTGACCAGGAATTGATTGATCATGTCAGACACCGTGACGCCGAATTGACTTTTGACGGAATTATTTAAGGTAACCCTGCTAATACCCAGTTGGCGGGCATACTCGTCCACCTTTCTTTTCATTTTTATATCCTGCTGTAATAATTTTTTGAAAGAGAAAGCAATAGTATTGTTTTCCGTCTCCGCGGAAAGACCATAACACGCAGAATAAAGCCGGTTGAGTTGTATCAACGTATAATATAATAAGGACCTGATCAGGTGCTCACTATCCGGTTTGTAAGCACTGATTTCAGCGATGATCTGGTTGAGCAGGGTACGCAGGGGTTCCACCTGGGTTTTATGGGTTGCAATAAAGAGGGGCCGGGTTTTATTATAAAAATACTGCAGCCGGAAAGTAAATAGTTTATCAGAAAAGAACTTTGACAAGAAGCTGTCCTGGAAAAACAGGAAATGACATTCAATACCTGCTTTATCAACAAACCACCTCCGCTTCTGAAAAGGTGATATAAAAACAACAACATTATCTGCTAAATTGATTTGCTGCTGATCAAGCTCCAGGTATCCGTTACCTTTTGAAAAAAAAACGATCTCGTAAAAATCGGTACAATGCACCGTGCTTTCAAAAAAGTAACCCGGAATATCTTTGTAAGTACCAATATCCATCAGTAACTCAATGCCGTACTTATTTTTAAGAAATTGAAATACTTTCATCAGGGAGAACATTTAAACTTTATAATCCGTTCACCCGTAAAAATAGCAAACAGGAGTCGACAAAAATATTTCAATCCCTGTTACCGGTTCCATCCAGGGAAAGGGACCGGGTGGATAACGATAAACTGCCTCCTGCATTGAATGAGCAGCAAGTCCAAAGTTCCGGTGAACAAGACTGCAGTGCTCAGCTATTTTTTCCCGTCATTTGAAAAATACAGCATCATGCAGACCTTTCTTTAGCACCCATAATTAGCAACCACAGGCAGATCCCGATCTCCCCAATACTGGCCGGCAAATGCACATAGAAGGCAATGCCCATTTCGGAGTAGTTTGGCACTAACGAAAAACCAAGAAAATTGATGAGATAACTAAAACACCCGGTCATTAAAAAAACACCCAGGATTTTAGGTATAAAGCCGGACCTGTAGACTAAATAACCAAAGGGGAAAAGCCAGAGGCCTGAAAAAACCGAAATAACGAGCTGCCCGTTATCATATTGGTTCAGGTATAACATGACCTGCGATTGTAGTTGTTCCCGGGAAAGAACACCCAGGTACTCCTCCCCGCTTAGTAATGACAATATATTAAACAGGTGCTGGCTGTTGCTAAAGGCAACCGGGACACTGAGCAGTGCCAGTGCCAGCATATATTTAGCATGTTTCAAACTGACAGGTGCCAGGAACTTATATAAGCAAAATGGCAAAAATGTAAAGAATATATAACAGGTCAAATAACCCACGATTCCGATCCTGAACGTCAGTAGACCAGATACGATATTTGTATACGTCAGGGCGGCATTATCCCATACAAAAAGTTGTTTAGGAATCACCATCATACTGGCTATCCCGGTCAGGACAACGCCTAAATAAATAAGACCTGCCAGTCTCGCTGTTTGCTTTGTCGATGACATACTATTTTAAATTTATTCTTTTGCGGTTCTGGGCCAGGTAACTGCATACCAGACAATAAGCGCTGTAAGTACACTTTCGGTAATGGCTAAAAACAAATAAAAAGCCCTCCAGGGTGCGATAGAGGTGAAGGCAATCAACACCATGACAATTGTAAAAAACAGGCCGGTCACAATATTCAATATCCGATTGATGGACGGCTTGAGATGTATACTTAAAAAAACCATTAAAGCCGGAATAGCTAAAGCCACAGTGGCGGCAAATAATTTTACCGGGCTATCCAGCAAATTTTCCCCGCTGACCAGTCCTTCCACTTTGGCAGGCACATACAACTCAAAATAATCGCCATACAAATAGCATAGCGTTACGGCTGTCCAGAGTGAAGCCAATAGAACTTTGGTATTTACTTTCACATCCTCGAATGCAGGTTTCTTTCCCATAATTGGCCTTAATTAATTATTAAATACATTAGGAGGATTGCTCCTTCCTGTTCGAAATTTCCGGGCAGATGACTACTTGTATTCCTTTGAACCGGAACAAACAGGTTACACCGCAAGAGTATAGAAAATAGGAAAGTGCTTTCTGCTAACGTCAACAGAATACCGATTCAGGTAAACAAACAACAGCATTCTGTCTGGCAGATGAAGACGAACGATGCCAGGTCACGGGAGCAAGCCAGGGTCCGGGATCAGTATTCAGCAACGGGTCAATTTATCAGTGCGGGAGCATAAAACTTACTTACACTCACCCCCACCCTTCCCCGTCAGCTTCCGCAATTGCCCCAAGGCCCGGAACTTTTGTTTGCGCACCGACTCCGGGTCGATCTTTAGGAGCTGGGCGATCTCCCGGTACGACTTCCCTTCTAAATAATACAGCCGGATGACTTGCTGAAGGCGGGGTGTCAGGGTGGCGAGTAACGAAAGAATAGCGCGGGCGGTTTCCGCTACCACCAGGGACGCGTCAGCCGCAGGTGCGGGAGCCGTCTCCAAAGTAACAGCCTCCTCCCGCTTTCGCTTTTTGATAGACTTCATACATTGATACCGCACTGAAGTATAGAGATAACTTTTAAAAGATTCAATATTGGGTAATTTATTCCTGCGGTTCCACAAACTCACAAAACAATCCTGCACGATATCTTCAGCAGCCAGGGTATCCCCGGTCAGCTCCTGCGCAAAATAACTGAGCGGAATAAAATAATCCCGGAACAGTTGGTCAAAAGCGGTTTCATCGCCCCGTTGGAGGGCAGCGAGCAATTGTTGATCATCACGGACAGGTGTCACTATCGGTAGTCAATGGTTCCGTTTCGGGGAGTCGGGATAAGGGGAATGCAAAAAAATGGCGCAGGTCTCCGCTTACCGGCTTGGAGGCCCTCGGAGAGCCCTTAGACACAATAAGGGAGCCCACGCCGTAACGTGAGCTCTTGTTTATCATCTTGTGTCTAATGAAAATTTCCGAGGTTTCCAAGACAAGACTCAAAGCGAAAGCTTCAAATAAGTTGATTCGATATGAAGATTCGCAAACTAAAGATAGTAATTAAATTTTAATGATGCTCATTTGAGCGTCAATAAAAGAAGCAATTGATTGGACTTTTCGTAGATGGAATCAAGCGAAAAATTAGTGATCAAAGCCAGATTTGGAGTATGTATTCAGAAAATCATTGCTGAAAACAAATCTCTTGCGAAAGCAAAAGAAGATGCCGGAATAAAAGAACATAGGCTAATTACAAGCCTTAGAAAATTAGCGGCATCTTCCGGAATTGAATTTTCCATTATCCAAAAAATATCAGCCGGAAAAAGAAATCCGGAATTAACTACTATTGTTGGAATAGCTGACGGCTTTGGGATCAATGAAGCTGAACTATTCTCTCGTTACAATCAAGTTACGGATACGGAACTAAAAAGCCTCTTAGCCACAACCCAGAAGTTAAAGAAAGTGAAGTCACCCAAAAAAGCAAGAAAGAAGAAATAGTTCTAAATTAGAGCCAAACAAAGTACATGACGCTCTATCAATTCAATATGCTGGATGAAGCAGAACAACTCGAAGCCATCTGGGACAAGAGCACCAAACTGGATGAGAGGGAAGATTCGGACTTCCTGTATATCCTTTACCAGATTGATAATTTCTATATCGAAGAAAAGATCCGGAAAGAAGGGAATATCCGTCACGCCTTCAAAAGCTTCACTTCCACATCCGCCTCCCTCCTGCAGCCTTACCTGGATCAGATTGATATTACATCTATAAACTCATGAACTTAGATAAAACACCCATAATAGTAACTTCACCTCTATGCAATTGAATCAGGTTAGGCCTTCCCATCCGTAGAAATACGGATACATTTTACATGACTAGACCCAGGCCAGTCACACTTAATTCTACGAAAGTCTTCTGCAATAGAAATTGCGAAGCAGCTTAATCCGTAAATTTAATTTCCCTAACTGCAATGAAGATTGCGAACGCCAACCACTTGAAATTCAGATCTTAAAATTTGCAGAGTAGTATTTCAGTGTCGTATATTTATGTGTTGTATGCAAGCTAAGACGACATCCTACAATTATGAAAGGACTTAATTGGATAGAAACCGCGGGCGGCCCATTTATCATTATTTCCGATAGTGCTGTGAAAAGTTGGAGTGGGATTTATAAAAGAGACTTGTACTTACTTGGCAACATTAGGCCGGCCGAAAACTTCATGGATTCGAGTGAAACAGATTACGGTAAAGCATGCTCAATCGCCGACTATTTAGGATTTATCCAAATCAAAAATGAAAGTGCTTTAATTCTCGGTGACGAACCCCTTCCAACGACATTCTTCAAATCGTCAGATACTGAAGTTGGAATTGCTAGGATCTACAACACAGACAATAGAGATTATCTCGACGAATGGCTGTTAAACCTGAACATTTCAACAATCGACAATTGGAAATTTAACTTTACCATTAATTTCAATTCCGATAAACAATACCTATTTGATGCTGCTATTGATGGCAAACGATTGGAGAATCAAAAAAGGGATAACGATTTTTTATCAGTACAGTTAACTCCCGGCCAATACAAAGTCTTTACCACAACATCTGAGCCTAGTTCAAGTACCAAGCTCTTTCTTATTCGACTTGTTGCGACAAATTAGCCTGCATACAACAAGGGGTTTGGCGTCATGGCGGCTTTACGAATATATCCTCAGCGATATAACATCGCTCAGCGACATATCAATCTGACGAATAAAGCCCAGCTATAAAATATATTTTCATCTTCATATCTTTGATCAGCACCAGTCCCGGCTGACGTAACACGGAATACCGCCACAACGCCAAGCCCGAACGTATAGCGAAATTATAAACTAGTATCATGGTAACATTTTCAATTCGTGACGAAATTGTTGAAGTAATCAACAAATTATTTGTTTATACAGACAGGCAAGAATGGGAGAAACTACAAAATGAAGTTTTCTCCGACGATGTATTTTTTGACATGTCTTCACTTGGAGGCCAGAAAGCGGAAACGACATCAAAGGAAATTTGTGAGACTTGGAAAAATGGTTTTGTTGGTATTGATTCAATAAACCACCTTGCAGGGAACTATTTAGTTCAAATACATGATACAACTGCGACAGTGTTTGCCTACGCTACAGCGACTCATTATAAAGAATCAGCCACAAAAGGCAAGACAAGAGAATTTGTCGGAACCTATGACATAAGCTTGATGAAACATGGGATTGGATGGAGGATCTATCAATTCAAATACGATTTGAAGTATGCAACTGGCAACATTGACTTGAGCTAAGGAATAACTATTGTAAAACAAGAGTATTGTGGCAAGCGGGGCAGACTCAAGTCCAGTCGGCTGAAGTTCGCTACTATACTGCATCCCGGCTGACGGAATTCTACGCGTCATTTAGTAGTTAACTTGTACTTTTAAACATTAGTCGGCTGCAGTTGCCGGGCAGACACCGCAACAAATATCCTGCCTGCCAGCAATACTCGGTCGTAAGCTGTTCGACCCAGGTATGAAATTAGGAACACAACGGCATCAATAGAGAAACTGTAGCTATGAATCAACTGGTAATACTCCTGTTCTTCTTTTCGCACATAAATTCATTTACAGCTTCCCCTGATTGTGAAATGCTATGTGAAGGAAGGTATAAAGTCACCCATACCTTTAATTCCACCGAACCAGACTCGGAATTACAAATCGACCAGGGAAATTTTCGCCAGCGCTGGACAAATGGGGATTCAGTGGCTGGCAGACTAATCTGGACATTCAAATGCCAGCTTTTCCAATTGGAAAACACAAATCCAATTAGAAAAGACACAGGTAAACTCGACAACTGGCTTGCCAGGTCCTTTGGAGAACCTATTTATGAGATCCAAAGTGTAGCCGGGGATACAATATTCTTCAGGAGAACCTACGCTGAGAATTTACATATCACCACTGGCAAAGGGATGATAGTAAAGACAAGGTAACCAGCACGGGAAAGAACTTTGCTAAATCGGCAGCAGAGAACCCCAGCCCAGCATGAACCCAATATGGAGCTCATTGTACACGAACATAAATGAAGGCATAGGGATTCAATCATTGTCCGAATCACCTGGAATACAAATATTAGAGTAACACCATATCCGTAGAAATACGGATGCCTTCCCTTCTTTACCCTTCCATCGATTCACAAAATCGTGGTTACGGCCGTCTAACTATCTGGTACAGAATTCTATTGACAATCAAGGTAAAACTGTACCAGCAATGTCATAAATTTACGTGTTGGCGGATATGCTATCATCGGCAATAAAATATTGGCAAATGATTTATTTCTTGCATAGTCATTCAAACTTTGGTTTGACTTCGTTTATTCCGATCCTCGCTTTTATCGTTTCCGTAACCGCTCTTTACTTTTCTGTTAGGTTTTCAAGAAGAAATATTCAGCTTTCAATTCAACAAGCCATCTTGAAGACAGTTTCAGAAAAAGCAAGAGACTGCAACCAACTGTGGGAAAGCGAACCAGCCAATGAAATGCAAAATCCAAATTCTCCGCATTTTAAAATTATGTCAGAGTTAATCATAACAACGGAAATAATCGACAGAGCCTTTGACCTATTCGGGAAAAATAACAGTGCAATTATGAAGTTTAAGGAAGATTATTATTATTTATTTTGGAAGCAGCTAAGAACAGACCTAAGGGGTTGGGTCAGAAGAACTCCTCAAATAGCTGAACAACTGCAGCCACAAAACATATACTATTCACAGCAAGTGGTGGATTTACACAACAGAGTACAAGCTCACTTTGAACAAGTTTTATAAACACATTTATTATACTGACAGGAAGCACATCCGCCAACATGGGGTTTTCTGGTATGCCGGCTGACGAATATATACTGATCGTCCCGTTCGCTAATCGGCTGTATATCGGGCTGGACGAAGAAAGCCGAGCGAAAGAATAAAACATCAACTACATTAACTTTACTCAGCGACAGTTCGGGCTGAAATTACCACGGAATATCAGCACAGCAGAAAGCCCTGGACGTTGAATGCCACTCCGATGCAACGCTTTAAAGACTACTGTTGTCACTCAAAAAAAATAGTTATGAAATACACGCTTCAATTTTTGACAGTAGCCTTTCTATTGATTAGTTGCCATAAAGACAATAATAAAAGTCAGCCCGGTTGTGACATACAGCAGGTTTATGCTGACAATGCGCAAAAAGTTTCTATTCCGGCTGGTATTTGGGGGACTGTATCTGACATGGAGGGCAATTGTATGCCCACTGTACAGCCGTCAACAAATACTTGCAAAAACTGTCCTGTAAAACGCACGGTAAAAATTTATCAGTATACATTGATAACCAATGCAATACGTTCAGGTAATTCACCAATATTTTTTGAGAGCTTTAATTCTCCGCTCATCGCACAGGTTGATGCAGATGAAAGCGGTTTTTTCCAGGTCAATATTCCACCAGGACATTATTCAATGGCAGTGGTTGAGAATGGTAAATTATATGCCAACAACTCGGATGGGCAGGGCGGATTAAATCCTTTTACATTTACAAGTGGACTACAGAATATAAATATTGTAATGACGTATAAAGCTGCATTCTAGATGAACAGCATACAACCTACAGTTTGACAATAGGCTGGCAGAAGGAATAATAATCAGTTATAGTTCTCAATCTGCAATAGTTCCGGCAGACGGACAATAATCAGCTTTTTCTATTTACCTTCAATTTCACCGGTTGTTGTTCGGGGCAGACGGAATATGAGGATCAGCCAATCGCCAAACCCTGGCAAAAACCTTTATTGAACTTCTCAGAGCCTTGGATTAAAACGTAGTTACAGTTGGCAATACTCATATTTCTATAGTCTCGCAAGAAAGTATAGAATACCAGTCAGGAATCCGAAAGAGCCGGGAAAACAAATCTGGCAGATTGACAAGATGCTGAATGACCGTTTACCCTTTACCAGATCGACAGTTTCAATATCGAAGAAAATAACCAGAATGAATTGAACAACGTCCAGACTATCAAGTGCGACAGCACCACCAGCCTAAAAATCTCCTGAGTATCCATCTGTCCAAATACAGAAAATGTTTGCATAACTAGAACCAATGCCAATCACATTTTATGCTACGAAAGTCTTCTGCAATAGAAATTGCGAAGCTGCTTAATCCCTAAATTTCATTTCTCTAACTGCAATGAAGATTGCGAACGCCAAGAACTTGAATTTCAGGTCTTAAAATTTGCAGAGTAGTATTTCAGTGTCGTATATTTATGTGTTAGCGGTTATTTTATGAGACTATTTAGCACATTCATAATTAGAACTTGTTGGCTATTTTTTTTGACACAATGCACAAATGAGCAAGGCCCAAACAATTCGAAGCAGATTTTATCGCATTCCGTTAAAACAGAGCCAGAATACTCATTGACAGGACAATGGCTATATAAAAACACCATTTGGTACTCTTCTGAGCTGACACTTAACGAGAATGGACTTTTTACATTTCATGACCAAGGCTGCTACGGGCAAAAGTTTTCACAAGGACGATGGTCTAAAAATAACGGCTTAATTCAGTTAACAAGTTTTGACATTTTTAAACAACAAGAAGAAACCAAACCGGCCACGATAGCAGAAGTTCATCAAAAGAAACCAAACCGAGAATTAGAAGAAGGGGATGTTGAGTATTCATTTGTAGGTTTTGATAAGGCCGCATCTCAAATTTTGCCAGGACCCAACGACACTGTTAGGGTCTATTTGGATAAGATCCAATTGCAAGTAAGAAATGACACTTTGTATTGCGTGGGATCAAACAATTTACCTGAAGAAGCAAGGTTTCATCGAAAAAAAAACAACCGCTAACAAGGGGTTTGGCGTCATGGCGGCTTTACGAATAAATACTGATCGATATAACGCTGCTGAGCGACATATCCAACTTTACGAATAAAGCCCAGCTGTAGAATATATTCTCATCTTCATATCTTTGATCAGCACCAGTCCCGGCTGACGTAACACGGAATATCGCCACGTCGCCAAGCCCGGACGTTGGCTACAAGTTAAACAGACAATTCACAAAATGCGAGAAAAAAAGTTATTGAATTTCACATTTATAGTAAATTTTCGAGGTGGAACCTATTGTTCGCAAGTTCAAGCAACCGAAGTAAACAGATCTACTCTTGAATGGATTAAACAAATTGAGAAAGTGAAAGATCAAATAAAATATTTAGGGGATAAAATTATTGAAGAATTAAAAAAGGAAGCAATGAATGAGGACAACAACGTTACACCCTTAAGCGGTCTTAAAAACATTTGGTTTACCCTCTATTCAACAAAACAAGGCTCATTTTTTATAAACATCGTCCAGACAGACATTCCATAACCTGCAGCCAAAAAGTCGTTTTGCAAAAATGTGGCTGGACAATCATTAA
Source organism: Chitinophagaceae bacterium (assembly GCA_016786805.1). GTDB lineage: Bacteria > Bacteroidota > Bacteroidia > Chitinophagales > Chitinophagaceae > CADEDV01. The sequence goes on from JAEUVP010000557.1 coordinate 9,660, forward strand.
CAAACTTTAATTTTTAACTTCAGCAAATTAACAATATTCCGCTGAGGTTGTGGGCGGATACAATTCTAAGTCCACATCTTTGCAAAGCGCCGGCTCGTTGACTGCTATCTTTTCAGACTCTCTAAAATTCAAAAATTACCGACTAGTGATAAACTTTGAAAATTACATAATTAGACCATTAGAAGTTAGCGACTTAGAATCGTATTTTGACCTGGTTGATAGAAACAGGAAAAGGCTTGAAGACTTTTTTACCGGGACAGTTTCAAGGACAAAAGACCTTGTGGAAACAGAAATGTTTTTAATAGAGCTAACAGCTAAAAGAGATTCTAAACAATATTTTCCGTTTATCCTGGTGGACAATTCAACAAATGAGTTTATAGCTTTCATTGATTTGAAAAATTTGGACTGGACAATTCCAAAAACTGAAATTGGTTGTTATACAGACACAAAATTTGCAGGAAAAGGTTTGACAACAAAAGCGATAAACCTCTTTCTGGATTATTGCTTTGAACATTTTGGATTTAAAAAAATATATCTCAGGACACATTACTCGAATAAACCAGCACAGACTTTAGCTGAGAAATGTGGTTTTGAAAAAGAAGGAATTATCAGGATGGATTATAAGACAACATCGGGCGAAATTGTAGACTTAATCTATTACGGCAGGCTCAACAATAAATAACACAACGTACAACATGGGTATCCAATAGGGCACGGCGGAGAATATATTCTCAGGAGTTTGTTCGCTGCTGGGCTTTCGCTTCAGGAGAAGAATAACCCCGGTCACAGAATAAACAATGAACCTTTGCATCTTTAACCAGCAACGGCAACGGGCAGACAGAACACAGAATACCACCTCAACGCCAATGCTTTTACGTTACGCATCCTTTTGCAACGACAGAAAAAGTAAACTGACATGTAAAATAATCTCTTATGACGTCAGTGAATCCATACCTTTATTTTAATGGTATGTGAAGATGCATTTACTTTCTATAAATCAGTTTTCCAGCAGGAGTTTACTTACATCGGGCGCTATAAAGATGTTCCAAAAACGGATAGACACATGTTTCAGGAAGCTGACGAGAAAATTATGCATATCTCCTTACCCATAAGCACAGAAACAATCTTAATGGGCGCTGGCAACACAGAAGCATATAAAGAATCAATAGCTTATAGTAACTTTTCTCTGATCATTCATACGGATAGTAAGGGAGAGGCAGACAGGTTATTTGATAAACTTTCTGAAAGTGGTCAGGTAAAGCTGCCGATGAATTTAACATGCTGGGGTTCGTATTATGGTATTTGCGTTGACAAATTTGGAATTACTTGGAAGATCACTACAGAAGCCATAAAATAAAACAAATCGTTTATTTTTGCAGGTGGACAAGAAACGAACGGAAAACTTTGCAAGAAACGGATGAGTATGACTAAGATCAGGCCGGGCTTTTTCACTTGTGCTTTTGTAATTACCTTTATACTTGGTTAACTACCGGACAGCGGTTCGGGTTGTACGGATCACATCATATTAGCACAGCAGCAAACCCGGCCGTTACCACCAGGTGTAAAAGACGGTAGAAACAACAACAAAACAATGAAAAAGACACTTTTTGACTTTATAGCAAAATACATTACGCTCACAGAAGATGAGAAGAACGCATTACTTTCACTGGACCTGTTTCGCTCGGTAAAGAAAGGGACGATATTACTCAAAGAAGGACAGAAATCAATCAATAGCTACTTTGTTTTAAAAGGCTGTATCCGGGTCTATTACCTGATAGACGGGGAAGAAAAAACGACTGCCTTTTATACAGAAATGGACGCTTTAACACCTCATTGTGTTATGAGTCAGGCTCCTTCTGAATATTTCATTAGTTGTGTGGAAGACAGTATCCTCACGGTTTCCAATGCCGATATGGAAGCCGAAATAAACAGTAAATTCCCAAAGTTTGAAATAATGTGCCGGGTATTGTCGCAGGAATTGTTAGCTAAACAACAAATTGACTTTGACGAGTTTAAAACTTCATCCCCTGAACAACGATACCTGAACTTACTGCAAAAAAGACCGGATCTCATTCAGCGTGTTCCTCAACACCAGTTAGCGAGCTATTTAGGGATCAAACCGCAATCATTAAGCAGGCTGAGAACAAGAATTCTTGAAAAAAGCAACTGAAACACATTTCTTAACTTAAGTGAACGGAGCCTCGTAGCCCCAAATTTACTTTTGCAGTATCGTTTCACTTAAAAGGAAAGAAATGCAAAAGAAAATATTATGGATTGGACTTACCCTGTTTTGGGCAGGCAGTTTCAGGGTGAATGCACAGGATCAGGACAGCTCTTACAAGCGATGGTTCGTTGGAAGCACCTTCTATTTATTGGGAAATTTTGATAACGTAAATAACCCGGAGTATGTACAATTAAATGTTGGATACAGGATTACCCCTAAAGATGTTGTTTCCATTAGATTCAAAAGATCCATTTATGCCTGGCCATTAGGTATCCCTTTTGCGTCATCCTCCTTTGATGCGCCGGGACAGAATTATCCCGGGCATGCCCGCATATTGGCACCTACAGTAGGATACCAGCGGTTTTGGTGGAAAGGAGCTTACACATCCGTTCAGGCGTTGCATGCGTTTGAAAAATACATGGATGCGAATAAGAAAAAGATCGGCAATGGCTACACGTTATACCTGGACTTTTATTTGGGTTACCAGTTTACCTTTTTTAAAAAACGGTTCTTTTTTGAACCAGCTATAGGATGCAGTTACTGGCCGGTAAGAACCGGCGTTCCGGCATCTTTTAAAGCCGTAGAAAAAAAATGGTCTAACTACTTTATTCAACCCGGGCTTGATTTTGGGTATAATTTCAATGTTAAAAAGAAAAAAAGAAAGCTGTAGTCCATCAGCTGGGTAACTCTTGGCGTATTTAAATAAAGGAATTACTGTTCCAATACGCGGTGATGGTCAGAATTTTTGAAAAAATAGTTGCTGATGCCGTACGCAAGAAGGCTTGAAAAAAAGAGCGAACCCATATTTATTAACTTAAGTTAACCGGTCATGGCAACGCGGCGATCGACTTTTGCAGTATTGTTTAACCTAAAAAGGAAGAAATGCAAAAGAAACTCTTATTGATTGCTGTTGTCGTATGGATGACCAGTGCGCTCCCACTCAAAGCGCAGTATGCCAGGACAGACAGCACCCACAAAAAGTGGTTCGTGGGCAGCACGTTATTTCTATTGGGCAATTTGGCTTCCACAAATCCCCCCGGCTTCTTTCAACTCAATGTTGGCTACCGGATCACCGCAAAAGATGTAATTACTATAGAACCAAAAACCTGGAAATATGCCTGGCCGAACGGCATTCACCCATTTTTGAACAAAGCATACGGAAAAGCGGAAGAAGAATTTCCCGGTTATATTCGTGAGTACGGCGTTGCAGTGGCGTACCAGCGATTCTTCTGGAAAGGCTTATATGCCGAATTGAACGTGATGCCTTCCTGGCAAACTTTTGTAAATGAGGACGGCCATAAAATTGACAATGGATTCCAGGTCTTTAATACCTACCGGGCTGGATATCACATCAAACTTTTTAAGGACCGTATATTTATTCAACCATCCCTTGCCATTACCCACCGGGCATATCACACAAGGATGCCGGGCGGATTTAAACAATTAGATGATAAATGGTCGAAATTTGTCTTCGGCGAACCCGGATTTCATGTGGGGTTTAATTTTTAGTTGATAACTTATTGAATACATAAAAAAGAAGAAATCTATACAATGGAAGTATTGAATATCCAAACAACACGAATTAACATTCGGCACCTCAGATTATCTGACCTGGCTGACTTTCATAGTTATAGATCAAATCCGGAAGTTACAAAATATCAGGGGTTTGATGTTATGACAATAGACCAGGCTGAAGAATTTATTAAAGATAACTCTGCAAAACATTTTGGTAAAGCCGGAGAATGGGTACAGTATGGAATTGAAAATACTGAAACAACAAAACTTATCGGGGACTGTGCAATTAAACTTGACCTGTATGACACAAGAATCGCAGAAATAGGTATCACTATTTCGCACCTCGAACAACAAAGAGGTTTCGCGAAAGAAGCATTACTCGGCATCTTGTCATTTTTATTTGACATAAAAGAAATACACAGAGTAGTCGAAATTGTGGATGTTGAGAATCTGGCTTCAATTAACCTGTTAAAAAGTACAGGGTTCAGGCAAGAAGGACATTTTATCGAAAATATATTCTTCAAAGGAAAATGGGGAAGTGAATATCAATATGCAATGCTGAAGCGGGAATGGGACAATAGAAAAAAAATAAATTGAAAAAATGATGTTGATAAGGGAAGCTAAGATTGAAGACATAAAGCAGATCCAGGTAATAAGAAATGCTGTGACAGAAAATACCTTGTCCGATCCCGGCCTGGTAACAGACGAAGACTGTAAAGAATTTATTACCGTAAGAGGAAAGGGATGGGTCTGTGAAATGAACCGGCAAATTGTGGGCTTTTCCATAGTGGACCTCCGTGAAAACAATATTTGGGCCCTGTTTGTAGACCCCGGCTTTGAGAAATTAGGCATCGGGCAGGCGCTGCACAACATAATGCTGGACTGGTATTTTACACAGACCAGGGAAAAACTCTGGCTGGGAACAGAATTTAACACCAGGGCAGAAAACTTTTACAGGAAAGCCGGTTGGACGGAAGCAGGAACACACGGACCAACTGAAATAAAGTTTGAAATGACATATAATGACTGGATAGCTGGTCATCCCAATCACCCTGCCATACCTGGTGAGTAGTAATCAGAAAGATGCCAGGATACAGGCTGCACAGGTATACCGCGGCTGCAGATTCGTCCGTTGCTATTCAACACCACAGTAAAGGAACGGGCTAATGCCCGATTCCTTTTATCCCGCATTCAATTCGTTTTTACCCGCATTGAATGGTTTATATCAATTTCCCTTTTCCCGGCTGCTGATCTTGCAGTGAAATCAGGTGCAGTGATACAACAGCCTGAACACTCAAAAAATTAAAGAAAATGGAAAAAGAGATTTTAAACCAGATGCAGGCCATTGAAAACCGGTATAAAAGGATGAAGCATTTTTTTATAGGGTTTGTCAGCCTCACATTGATCGGTATGATCAGCTTTGGTTTCGCCAAAACCGACAAATTCTCGCTGATCAGGGCGAAAGGGATCATCATTGAAGATGAAAATGGTAAAGACAGAATTTTGATTGGGGCACCTGTACCTTATTCAAAGGACAGGGTCAGGACAGATACTAACCTGGTAAGAAAATACTTTGCAGGTGACATTTACCCCAAAGATCCAAACCAATACATGGAATGGTATAAAAAATACAGGCATTCAGCTTTTGGAATGGTGGTAATGAATGAAAAGGGAATAGATGTCATGCAGGCTGGTGATCAATTATCGGATCCCAATGTAGGCAGGAGGATCTTTTTACCTACCGGTATTCTTTTAAACAACCAAAAAGGACTGGAAGTGGGTGGTTTTGGTACACATACATTTGACGATGGGAGAAGTGGGGTGGCATTGGGCCTGGATGATCCGGGAAATGGCAGGGAAGCTTTTCATGCCTTAGTGCTGTCGGATGGGACCCGGGCTTTGATACTCCAGGATGCAAATGGAAAATTGGTGCTTGGATTTGGAAACGCCGGTACCAATATTTTCCGTAATAAAGATAGCCTGAACTTTGTGGGCATTAAGTATTTTGACAAGAAGGATAATTTGCTGTGGGAACAGAAAATGAATACTACAGGAAGTACAAAGAAATAAAAATACCACCCCCTGCCCTCCCGGGACTTCAATATATTCACCCGGGATGCAGCAACTTTTTTGGTAATTTCATTTTTTGCCAACTCCGGCAGGCATCAGTAACCGGTAATCAATGTAAATGAAACGCATCCCCTACTTACGTACATGGTATTTTGGGCTGATCTTTACAGTATTCTATTCATCGTTTATCTTCTACCTTTTTGCCACCCTGCACCCGGATGGTACGCCCTCGGACTGGGAAAGTTTTTTCTTTTACATCGCAGCGGGGCTCGCCACTTATTCTTCCATTTATCTTTGTTACCGGCTCCTTCGTAAAAAGGAAAACAGGATGTCGGTCGGTTCTTTCTTTACCTTACTTTTTGTGGTCAGCCTGCTTTTGTTCCCTGTTGTTTACGGCATCTATTATGGTGTCATTGTAAACCGGATGATATACCGGGGCGGCGCCACGATAGCCATTATATTGCGGGAAGCCCGGATTATGGTGGGTGTATTTCATGTACCCATTTGCTTTTCAATTATTGTGGGACTGTACAACGAAAAAGTCTTCCGGCTTAACCAGGACATCCTTGAAAAAGAGAAAATGCTTTCAGAAACCCGCCTGGTACAATTGCAGCAGCAGGTAGATCCGCATTTTCTGTTCAACAATCTCAACATCCTGTCTGCACTCATTCAACGTTCGCCGGCACAGGCAGAAATATTTTCACAGCGGCTATCGGAAATGTACCGGTACCATCTGCGGTCAGGCAGGCAGCCATTGGTCACCCTCCGGGATGAATTGCAATACATGCAGGATTACTTATACCTGCTCCACTCCCGTTTCGGGGATGCATTCCGGCTGGATCTGCAGGAAATGGAAACAATTTCGAAAGAGGAATTATTGATCGTAACCGGCACCCTGCAACTATTGATGGAAAATGTGGTGAAACACAATACAGCTTCTTTGCAACAGCCACTTACCGTTCGGGTCCGGATCAATAATGAAACCTTGCTGATGGAAAATGAAATTCGTTCCCGGGAAGCTGTTTCTGAAGGGGTGGGCTTGAAAAACCTGGAACGACGTTACCTGATTTTGTCGGGTAAAAAACTAATCTTCGGAGCAGCAGGCGGTGTTTTCCGCGTACAGGTACCTTTGATCAAACAATTAAAATTGCATCGTACATGAATGTAGTGATCGTTGAAGATGAATTGCCTGCCGCGGAGCAAATGCGCAGTTTTATAAATCGTTACCCCGAGCCTGTCACGATTGGCGGGATGTACAGCACCTGTGCAGAGATCATCCAACATCTTGATGGAAATGACAATATAGATGTTGTCTTCTGTGATATTGAACTTCGTGATGGCAATGCATTGTCCGCCCTGCGGCAAACGGATCTCAAAACGGTCATTATTTTTACAACGGCGTATGATCATTTTTGGAACGAATCCCTGCAGCATAATGGGATTGATTACTTACTCAAGCCCGTTACTGCTCAAAAAGTACACGCTGCACTGGATAAGGTGATGACCTTAAAACGAATTTTTACCAAAGATAATTTGTTGCTCAGGCAACTATCCGGAATGTTGCAGCAAAAGCCGGGTAACAGCTACAGGAAACGTTTTCCCGTGAGAGTGGCCGGGGAACTCTTTATTATTGATGTGGCCGACGTGATTTTTTTTCGCATCACCAACGGGGTCATTTTTGCGGTGCCGGGAGAAAAGAAAAAATACCCGCTCATGGAAGAAACCCTTTCCGCATTAGAAGAACAATTGGATCCGCAACAATTTTTCCGGGTTAACCGCTCGGATATTGTCAACATTAACTTTATCCGCTCTATTCGCATTACGGAAGGAAACGATTATACTATACTGCTAAAAAATGTGGAAGATCAGTTGACCGTAAGTCAGTCAAGGATTACCCAACTGAAAGAATGGTTTGCCTGATGGTAGTAATGTATGGTCAGTTTTCAATTGAAAATCACTTCCAAACTGTACCCGCAAAGCCATACATTTACCAGCCAGATGTCCTTAACTCATAACAGTCCCGGCATCCCGGCCTGCCATTTTCATGTTGACGCTGAGCTGTTCCTGTCAACTGGTAAGAAAAATTATCTGGTCAACAAACAATCTTTATGATTTCCCCGGAATTTTTATTTAGCAACATACCTGAAAAACAGTCGAAATCATTCTTCGCTATCATTCAGAAAATTGGAAAAGAAAGAGCTGTTAAAAAAGGAGAACAGATTATCCGCCACGGGTCCTATCCTTCTTTCTTCTTTTATATCGTGGAAGGTGCGTTCAAAACTTCCATCACCAAAAATGATAAAGCCTGGATCCTGGGCTTCACCTTCAGGGCTGATGTGGATGGCTGCCCGGCATCCTTATGGAAAGGGATGGCGAATAATTTTACCATCGAAGCTGTTACCGACAGTACAGTACTGGTTTGCGAATTAAACGATTTTCAAAAAGCCTGCCCGCCAAAAACATATTACACGATTACGACGAATATCATGGCAAATTATATTTCCATTTTGGAAAACAGGGTGATCGATGCCTTATCCTTAACGGCAGAACAACGCTATGCAAACTTACTGGTGAAGCAACCTCACCTGCTGGAGAAAATACCGCTTTCGCTCGTCGCAGCCTATTTAGGTATTACACAAGAAAGGCTGAGTCGAATAAGAAAAAAATTAAACGTTTGACCTAGGTCAAATCAGGCAACCCGGCACTCCTGTACATTTGCATCCACCTGATACACAACAGACAAATAAAAATTGAAATTGAACAAGTTCATTTCCTTCCTGTTAACAACAACTGCAATTATTTTAATTTATGGGACCAACTATAAATGGAATTGGTTGCAGCATCAAAACTGGATCATTCCCGTTGTAATCCTGCTAACGCTGGTTTCCGGCCTGCTGTTAAAACAAAAAAATGCCCATAGGAACCTGGGCTGGGGGTTAATTGTGGGTTCGTTGACTTGTTTGGTCCTGCTGGCCCTTCAAATTATTTGGACCCTTGTATTCGCCGCAGGAATGTAATTATACAACTTTAAAAATGCTGCTTCATGATGACCAGGATTTTCTTCATAGCATGTATAGTTTTGAATTTTATGCCTGTGCTCGGGCAAAAAACAGATCAGTTTGCAGATTCCATCAGGAGGGTATATCATATTCCTGAACTGAGTTATGCGGTGCTGAACAGCAGTACCACACTCGAAATGGCAGCATTGGGAAAGCATTCCATTGACCTTCCGGACACAGCCACCCTGAATGACAGGTTTCATATTGGTTCCAATACAAAAGCGATGACGGCATTTATGATTGCCCGCTATGTGGAAAAAGGGAAATTGAAATGGACAACTAAATTCTTTGATATATTCCCGGAATGGAAAGCTAAAAGCAACCCGGCCTATTGGAATATGACCTTACAGGATTTGCTATCACACAAAGCAGGCATACAACCCTTCCAGGGAGAAGATGACCCTGAGATACCAGGCTTCAAAGGAACAAACCCGGAGAAAAGAAAACAATTCGGCCAGTTTGTATTAACAATAGAACCGGTGAAGCCGGACGACCAGCATCCCTTCATTTATTCAAATGCCGGGTATACCCTGGCCACATTAATGCTGGAAAAAGTCACCCGTAAAAGTTGGGAGCAGCTGGTGGAGAAAGTATTCAATAAAGATCTGAAGCTGAATGTAAAATTGTCCTGGCCTGAAAACCAAAAACGAAAAGATACCTGGGGACATAGTACAGAAAATGATACCCTCAAACCGGTCCCTTCAACGAATGGTTATCATTTAGATTATACGGAGCCGGCAGGAGATTTGAACATTACACTGAAAGACTATAGCCAATTCATCCGGCTAAACTTAAAAGGACTACAAGGTCAGGACAATTATCTGAAAGCAGGAACCTATCAATTCATACACAATGGGGTCCCCAATTATTCAATGGGCTGGTTCAATGTTTCTGTAGACGATAAAGTGCTTTCCGTACATTCAGGAACCGGTGCATTTACGTATTTCACGATTGTGCATATTGACAGGCAGCAGGACAAGGCTTATATCATTTTTACTAACTCTTTCAATGCTGATACCCAGCAGGGAGTGAGATTATTGATGAGAAAACTAAAAGAAAATTACGGCAACTAAAAGTTATTGCAAAACCGGGGCTGGACGATCTGCTACAGGAATTTCGGAGAAGGCGACTGCCCCCGGCCAGCATTCAATTTTCAATTTTACTTTATAACTTCAGCAACCTGTTTACAAAAGGGCATTTACTGGTGTGGGCAGGCACAACTTTCAAATGTTGGTGGAGACCCTGGCAGGCACTTTAACTGCAGACAATTTGGAAACGCTCATACGATGGATGCAAAAAAAATCATTTTTATTCACGGGCTTCATGAAAATGCCCATAGCTGGACTGCATGGAAAATATTTTTTGAGAACTTAGGATATACTTGTCATGCACCGGATTATCCTTACCATGGTGGAATACCTTCCGTATTGCGGCAACATGCGGATAAGCGGTTGGCGAAAATTCGGCTCAGGGACGTAGTGCAGTATTACACCCAATTCATTGATCAGTCAGGAACTGAACCTCCAATTTTAATGGGTCATTCCATGGGCGGGCTGATTGTTCAAAAACTCATCCAGGCAGGTAAAGGATCCCTGGGCATTTGTATCACTTCGGCCTCCCCGCGGGGAGTCTTGAGTCTTAAATGGAGTTTTATAAGATCTAATATTGGTGTTATAAATCCTTTCAAAGGAAATAGTTTGTATTGCGGGACAAAGGAGTGGTTTCACTATGCCATTTGCAACACGCTGACACGGCAACAAGCAGATGAGATCTACGAAAGATCAGTCATTCCGGAAAGCCGCAACATTCCGAGAAGCAGCCGGTTCAGTGACGGGAACATTGATTTCACCAAGCCACATAAACCCTTATTATTTGTAAGTGCTGAAAAAGACCACATCATACCCATAAGTTTAAATAGAAGGAACGTGGAAGCTTATAAGGACAAGCAAAGTATAACTGACTTTAAAGAATTCAAAGGACGTTCTCATAGTATTTGTGTTCAGGACGGCTGGCAGGAGGTAGCTCAGTTTATTGCAGAATGGATAACAAAAAATAACAGCCACCGGCAGGCAGTATTGCTATAGATGGATAAAAAAGATAGAATGAAAATACTAATTACAATAATTGGGATCCTAAACGGTGCTTATATGCTGCTGGACGGGATGTATGTCATTATGAACGGGAAATACATTGGGCCGGAAAAGCCAGGACCCTGGGCGGAGTTATTTTATAAGCTTAATATAGATGTATTTAAACTGGGCTGGCTATTTCTACTGTTTGGTATTCTTTGGCTGACCTGGTTGTATGGCCTGTGGGCAAATAAAGATTGGGCATTTGTTTATGGCATTACTTTAAGCGCCTTAACCCTATGGTACTTTCCGGTCGGAACATTATTCTCCCTCATAACTATGGCAGTCTTAGTTCTGTACCGGCACAAAATTGGCTTATGAAAAATTACAGTATTGACTTCACAGCAACAAACCCGGGCAACGGATACAATGACAACACAGGAGATTTTAAACAGTCTGGGAAAATTCTCAAATGCTGATACAGAACTTTTTGAAAAACATTCCGCAAGGAAAATGCTGAACAAAAATGAAGTACTACTATGCGAAGGCGAAATTTGTAAATCCTTTTATTTCATTTTATCTGGTTCATTTTCACAATTCCAAACTGGCGAAATAGATGATGTTATTCTTGATTTACACGTACATGATGAGTGGATGTTCAATCAACAAAGCCTGACAGAACAAACACCATCCGCTACGACCATTAAAGCATTCTCAAAATCAGCAATTATTGAGCTGAGTTTAAACAGCCTTCATAGCCTTTGTTCAAGATCACATTCCTTTCTTCAGTTTGGTAAAATCCTCAACCAGGCAAAAAACAGGACTTTCATCTTTGACAATTCCCTTAATCCAACTGAAAAATATAGCTACATCAACAAATCTAAACCACAATTAACAAAAGTGTTTCCAATTAAAATGATTGCTTCCTATCTTAAGATGGCACCTGAAACCTTAAGCAGGGTCAGGGCCAACTATTGAATTTACTGATTTCAATCAAGTTGCTTTTGTTGTCCATCCTCCACCTTTACAAAAAAATATATGCTGACAACCATTATTCCCAAACTCCCGATGCGCAGCAAGGCTGCCACCAGGGACTTTTATATAACCCAATTAGGTTTTACCGACATTGGTAGCGCTGACTTCGAAGGTTATTTATTAATGAAGAAAGACAATGCAGAAATTCATTTTTTTGAATACAAAGAACTTGACCCCAACGAAAATTATGGACAGGTGTATATTCGTACCACCGGCATTGAAATGCTGTATCAATCCATGCTGGAGAATAATAATAGCATACACCCGGCAGGTCATTTACAAACCAAACCCTGGGGACAAAAGGAATTTGCCATGCTAGATCCGGATAACAACTTGCTTACTTTTGGACAACCTGCATAGGGCTGCGGAAAACTGGCATAGGAGGCATGAACTGGGTAAGTACCAGTCAAAAAGCTTTGTTACTGTCTGGTACTTGCCGGAGAAATAAAAGAAGGGAATATTGAAAAGAACTGATCATTATAGGAAAATCGATAAGTTCGGGCTACTTTTCAGGTTCCTTAAATTGCTCCGGGGACTATATGTTATTTTTAGTTGGTATTACCTTTACGTTCTTCCTGGCCTTTCTTTTAGCCGGTAAGAAAAATAAAAGCCGGGCCGATAAAATTTTGGCCACCTGGCTTTTCTTTGTAGGGCTGCATTTATCCTTCTTTTACTTTTCCATTACAAAATTAAACTTCAGGTACCCGTTCCTCTTAGGCATTGAAATACCCATGCCCCTGCTCCATGGCCCCTTTCTTTTCCTGTATGTCAGTACGATTACAGATCTGCGGAACAAATGGCAATGGAAATTGGTACTGCATTTTATTCCGTTTGCTGCTGCACTGCTTTCACTCGCAGTTTTTTTTTTATTACCGGGTACCCGGAAAATAGCTGTTTATGAAGCCCAGGGCAAACCCTATGAAGTTTTTAAGGGAGTTTTGCTGGTTGGCTTCGTGGTTTCAGGCGCCACATATACCATTCTTTCCCTGCTGAAATTGCTGGAACATCGCAGGAGGATCAATGATTATTTCTCTTTCACAGAAAAGATCAACTTAAAATGGCTCCTATATTTAATTTCCGGGCTGAGTATTATTTGGATGATCGTAATTGCCGGTGATGAGGAACTTACTTTTTCTGCAGTGGTGATTTATGTTTTTTGGATAGGCTATTTTGGTATTAAACAGGTGGGCATTTTTACACAAAGGGAGATTTCAGCGGAGAGCAATGAAACACCGCCTCTTCCATCGGGCGCTGTTACGGTTTCACCGTTTGCTGCCGGTGCTGAGCCGGATACCGGGGTGCCGCCAATGCCTGCAGAAAATGAAACGGAAACAACAAAATCCCTTGAGGGGTATGAGGAAAATCCCGGGCAGGCCGAAAAGATAAAGTATGAAAAATCGGGACTTACCGATACCGGTTTACGGGTCATTCATGCCGGGTTGACGGAATTGATGCAAAAAGAAAAATTGTATACGAACCCCGAGCTCACCCTGGCTGACCTGTCGAAAATTTTACAGGTACACCCAAATATTGTTTCCCAGGTCATTAACACCATTGAACAGAATAATTTCTATGACTATATCAATAAACAAAGGATCAGTGAATTTTTAAGAATATCCGCCCTCCCGGAGAACAAAAACTTCACGTTATTATCGCTTGCCTTTGAGTGTGGCTTTAATTCAAAAACATCCTTTAACCGGAATTTCAAAAAGGTAACCGGTCTCTCTCCCACCGAATATTTAAAGAAAGAAAATACCTCCCTTGATCAATAAAAGAGGTTCAACGCTCAGGGAAACAAACAACCAGCTTTCATCTTGCTGGTTGTTAACAAACTAGCCTCATGATTTTTTTCCAGGTCAGCAGGTACCATCCTTCACGGTGGGGCGCAGGGCTGCTTTTCTGCTCCCAATTTTGCAGCAATAAATTTATTCAAAATGAAAACAAGTTCACGGCTACTGCTGGCATTGGCCATCTCCTCCGTCTTTATGACAGGATGTAAAAAAGAAATGAAAATTACAGATGAAGGGAACCTGGTCCCTAAAACAGTTGAATTTGACCTGGGTCTGCCGGCAATTTCTGTAAATGGTACAAAACTCCACGCTGAAACTTTTGGTAATCCCGATGACCCGATGGTAGTGTTTTTACATGGGGGTCCCGGGGGGGATTATCGAAACGGATTGCCCGTAAAACAAGTAGCAAATAATGGTTATTATGTTGTTTTTTACGATCAGCGGGGATCCGGTTTGTCAAAACGCCATCCGAAAGACAGCTATAACATCCAGGTAATGTTCGATGATTTGTCGGCAGTGATCCGGCACTACCGTACATCCGCTGCACAGAAAGTTTTTCTTTTTGGGCATTCCTGGGGGGCTATACTGGCCGCAGGTTATATCAATAAATATCCGGCACAAATAAACGGGGTAATTTTTGCTGAACCGGGCGGCTTCAATTCAAAAAGCCTTGAAGAATATGGTGAAAAGACCAGGAAACTGGAACTCTTTAAAGAAGCCACCAATGACATTCTTTATAAGGATCAATTCCTGTCCGGGAAGGAAAATGACCATGCAATTTTGGATTACAAGCTGAATATTTCTTCAAGTTTTGCCTTTGCCAAAGGAAATATTGAAGGCGTTGAAGGGCCTTCCCCTTACTGGAGAAATGGAGCGGTGGTGTTGAAAAGCCTGGCTGATATTGCCGATAAAGAGGGCTATGACTTTACAGCGAATCTCAGGTTGTATAATACAAAAGTATTGTTCCTCTATAGTGAAAATAATAAGGCCTACGGATTGGAATATGCGCAAAAAGAAGCCGCCTTTTTTCCCAATAAACAAATCAGCCGGGTCAATGGAACCGGGCACGAAATGATTTTTTTCAAATGGGATAATGTCTATCCTGTTGTATTACCCTATTTAAATTCTTTAAAATAATCGCAATGAAACAAATAAAATACTTTGCTGTAGCAGGCCTTCTGTGTATCGCTCAAACCTGCTTTGCCCAACTGATCAACTGGAAAAATTTATCTCCCCTTCAAAAGCACATCCTTTCAGTCAATGTCGGCTTAGATTATGGGGCAGTAGTAGGGATAGGCTACAGCAAACAATTAAAAACAAAGCTGCCTGCTCTTTTAGGTATTTCCTATTCCTTTCCTTCCGGCGAGAAGCTCCTGGACGATTTTAAAGTAAAAATAGGTGGCCAGGTCCGCGTATATAAAATAGATAATATACAGTTCAGTGTGGCGGCGCACGGAACGTACAGGAGATTCCAAAACCCCTTTGTGCGGCTGCAGAATTTTGGCAGTGAACTGAAAGCTGTTGCCGGGTACTATCGCCCCAGGTGGTTTGTAGCCGGTGAAATGGGTTTTGATAAAGCGATCGTTACCCACTTTAAGCATTCAGCCGAATTTAAATCTTCCTTTCCAGAGGTCAGAGATGGTTGGTATGAGCCTTCCACGGGTGGCGTATTCAGCTATGGAATTCAAACCGGGTATTGGTTCAACAATAGTGCGGTCACTCTGGAAGCAGGAAAGTTAATGAACCAGGATTTTCAAACAAAACCTTTGGTACCGATATACATCCGGCTGGGGTATAACCTCGCGATTAAATAAGCAGGAAGGGTACTTCCTGCATTAGTCTACAGAAACCATTGAATGGTCAACAGAAGCACGGGTCTGAATCGCTGCACTGGATTTGTTTATAATAATTTTGTTGGCCCCATATATTAGATGGGCTTATACTATTCATTAATTAGATCAATACCTAAACGTTAAAAAATCCGGTATGAAAATGACAAAATTAGCAGGCGCAACTTTGCTGACCTGCATGATAATGTTCTCCTGCAAAAAAGAAAAAGATGCACAACCTTGCGAACGGACAACGACCGGTATCAGTGGCAGCTACAAGCTCCGGTCCCTCGAATACAAAATGACGCCAACATCCACACCGGTGGATTTTATGGCCTTCCTTGATCCCTGCGAAAAAGATGATATCATACAACTCAAAACAAATGGCACCTGGATCTATACGGATGCCGGGTCAGTATGTACACCACCTGGTGCGGATAATGGCACCTGGACCTTATCGGGTAACGTGATCACCAGTGACGGGTTGGTGAGTGGTACCATACAAAGTTATGATTGCAAGATCCTGGTGGTATACACAGAGAATGTAACAGTGCCCGGTGACCGGTACATTCAAACATTGGTAAAACAGTAACCGGTTTCCAGCCGGTACTGGTATTGGTGAATGCTTAATAAACAGGCATCCTTCCTTTCCAGGATTGGGATGCCTTTCTTATAAGTCGTCCCTGAAAAATCAGCAGGACGGGGAAATATCAAAATTGAAATACCTCTAAAAACAAAAAATATGAAAACAACAATCTTAAAAAGCACCATCTTCCTCCTTGTACTTATTTTCAGTTTCTCCTGTAGTAAGGACAAAGACAATAACAATAATTCTAGAGTGGTCACCTATGAGCTCACCGGCAACTATACAGGGAATAAATTTGCTTCTTACACAACAGCTACCGGCGGTACCGCCAATGAATCGGTGGCAACACTTCCCTGGACAAAGGAAATAACCTATAACGCCAGTGTAACGGCAGCCGCCTTTGCCATATCGGGCAATGGCGGAACAACCGGCCAGCAGGTCACACTGGTGATAAAAAAAGGCGGGGCAATAATCTCAACAACCACGGCTACCGCTGATAATTCCGGCAGCTTTACCCGTTCTGCATTAGTTATGTTTTGAAAGAAAAGATACGCAGGGCCATATGGCCTTACCATTTAATAACTAAAATAAGATGATGAAAACTACAATTTCACTGGCCTTCGCATTACTTTGTCTGCAGGCCAGCAGCATTGCACAAAAAGAACCAATTTCCGTTGCAGCCACTGCAGGTGTATACGTAGCCTATGGAAATGGTGGAAACATCGGTCCGGGTTTCGAAATAAAAGCCTCCAAAAAAATAGCTCCTTCTTCCTGGATCAGCCTCGGCCTGGGTTTTATCAACCTCTGTCCCATCCAAAAACCTTTTTCCGGGTACGACCTCAATACAAGGCTGGTGCCCGTCCTGATCGGGTACAGGAAATACTGGAACAAATTCTACCTCGAACCACGCGCAGGGCTGGGCGAATTAGGAGGTAAGGTTAATATAGGTGAGGATCTCGCCAAACCTTCGGTGCTTGCTTTCATGTATGCACTGGGCACCGGGTATTCGTTCCGTAAAATAGACATCGGGTTGGAAGTACAGGGCGGAGCAATCGGTATGAGTTCACCGGATGCAGGCTATTGGTATAATAAACGCCAATACTATTCTGCCCTTAAAATCGGTATTCCGCTTTTTAAGATTAAGTAACGGTAAAGCCCGCCGCATTTGCAGGTGGTGAGTGCTTCAGCAGGAAAAGATATATTGGAAAATCTGCTGGGAAACTAATCAGGGATTACAACGTAAAAGTAATGGATCAGCACAAAGCGGGTTGATGTATACGCAGGAGAAAGAAAAATTAGATCTGTCATCGAAAGCAGATCAAACGTTGTCAGTAAGAAAAATGTAACGGCTTTCTGATCAGAAATTTGGTGTGGTTAACAGGTACATCCCCCAAAACAACAGTCGCTCATACCGGGGATGCAAACTGGTTAGTTTGGTTGGAGAAGATCCAACTTATCGTTATCGTGGTTGATAACGCAGGCAGGTAGTTTCCACTACCTGCTGTTTTTTTATCCCTCCGGGAGGGCAAAAAAAACTGGCACCCCAGTGGTAGTGCCAGTTAAGAAATGAACTTTGGTTTTCCTATGGTCAATTATTTTTCAACAGCGTCAGTGTGGTTCCGTCGCTGAACTGCAATAGATACACACCGGGAGATAACCGGGAAATATCCAGCAGATGAGGCCGGCTGGTAATCACTTCCTGCATTACCAGCCTTCCGCCTGCATCCGTAACCCTAACCTTCGTATTCAGTAATGAAATATCATTGAAGGATAAATAAATTTTATTCGTCGCCGGGTTAGGAAACAGGAGGACCCCTGACCCGTTAACTTTGATTTTTACGATAGCACTATAAGAAAATTTTCCGTCATGATCTTCGATCTTTAACCGGTAATAAACAATCCCTGTATGCAATGAACAATCAGTATATGTGTAGCGGTGATCACCATCTCCTGCAGAAGCTTTTGTTCCTTCCGGAACAAACGAAATTCCATCTGCACTTTTTTCAATGATGAACTCTTTCACATTCACTTCATCAGCCGTCTGCCAAATTAGGTTGGTACAACCGCCAGCGGCATGACCGGAAAAATTCAGTAAGCGGAGAGGCAGGGTACCTAATTGTGTTTTGACAAAAAAACCACTGAACCCGCTGATATCAAAACTAACTTCCCAGCGGGACGCAGCCGCGTTCCACACGCTGGTAAGTGATGCATTGGGGATCGTTTGTATCGCCCCGGTATAACTTTCAGGTAAGCCTGTTCCGTTGTTACTGATCCCTCCCCTTTTTTCAATTTGTATATTGGCAATACCTGAAGCATCTGCGGGCCCGGTCGGCAACTTAACACTGTTCACCGCATTGAAATCATTAAATTCCTGTTGACGGAAATACAGGGTGACCCTTGCGGTCGCTGTTCCCGGGTTCAGTTGCGGACTGACTTCGTAATGCCGTTTGACATACTGCGCAGGTTGTGTGGTTTCGATCCAAACTTTGGAAGTGACTGTTCCGGTAATTGTATAAGGAGCCCCGGATTGCACCGCACCCACCAGGCTCGAGCAGTTGGAAAAATAATTGACACCGGTGGGGTTCATACTGAGTTGAACGGTCGTGGCAGCCGATGGCAAAGGGTTGGCAGGACTGTTCGCATGTTCTCCTTCATAGGCACCAATGTCAAGGGGTGAACTGCGGGAAAGACCGAGTATATCTGTCAGTGGCGATGCACCACTGCCGGCATTCGTTGCGGGTGATCCGCATTGCAAACGTAAACCATCATCTGCTGTACCCCAGCGGTTATCAGCACCGTCCCCATCCGCTAAATTTACAAATTGCGGATTCCCGTTCAATACGTTGTTCGTAACTGTATTGGTAACACTTAACGGGGAACCACTGGCATCCCGGATGATACAGTTATTGAAAGTGGGCAGGTACTGCACTCTTGTTTCCTGGCTGTAAATTTCATTACGACCCGGGACACTGCTGCTGGTCGGTGTATTATTCCAGAAGATACAATTGGTAAAGACGGCATCTGCAAATCCCTGGTAAGCCGTACCCGCAAACGATGAGGTATTATTCGCGAAGGTGCAATTCGTGATCGTGGTAAAATTAAATTCGCCGCCACCCATACAAATAGCCGCTCCGTTTTGGGAACTGTTATTATAAAAGACACAGTTGATCACTTGCGTGGATCCGCTGACAATATACAAACCTCCTCCGCGGGAAGCATCTAAGAATCCCGACCCGCTTGTGTTATTGACGAAATAGCAACGGGTGAGCACACAGGCACCGGCCAGGATATTCATACCCGCACCAAATACACCGAAACTGGCACCCCCGTTCAAAAAGGAGTTGGCATCAAAACGGCAATCCGTGATCGCAGACGAACATTGGTCATTCATCATACCCGCTCCCCAGGCATCATCATTGGTATCGGTGCAGTCTGCACTGTTACCGGTAATAATACAATTGGAGAATACAGTGGAAGAAAATGTATTATAAATTCCTGCGCCCTTATACCGGTCAATGGCACGGGTACCGACCGTCACACTCGATAGCCAGGGAGCGGTAGCATATCCTTTCGTAATGGTAAATCCGTCCAGCACACTGGTATTGGATAAATTAACGGAGAGCACTACATGATAGGCATTATCAGTAAGCGTATTGACCACACCGAGATCACCACTTAATATAGTAACATTATTAATGGGACTGCGTTGGCTCAGTTGTGTCTCCGTACCCCCAAAACCGCCATAGATCTTCACCGTATTTTTCAACAGGAAAGTTTTATCCCTGTTATTCGCAGGTGTTGCGTTACCAAAAGGATCATGTGTCGGAAGATAGGTGCCGGCCTTCACCCAGATACTGGAATTGGTACCGGCCAGGTTAATAGCAGCCTGGAGGTCTCTTTTAGCAGTGGCCCAGGATGTTCCTGCACCGGAATTATCTGGTCGGGCTGCATCCACATAATACGTGACCTGTGAACGGACAAGAAAGCAACTGAACAATAAGGTAGCAACAAGCAGTAGTCTTTGCATAATTAAAATTTAAAGCAGGTAACCTTGAATGGTGTCGCATAAATAATAAATTTCTAAGACGGTGAAATGAAAAATCAACGAAACAGCATTAATGGGCTACGGAAAACACAGGTTAGTAGAAAAGTGAAATGAACATGCAACGCTGCAGTAACCCGGGTTGTTATAACTGGCAACAAAAACTATTGTATGAAAAAAACAATTTCCCTTTTACTGGCGGTACTGACATTAAATATCTTTACTGCCTGTGATAAGTGCTGGGAGGAATGCCGCTTGATCCCTGCAAAAGTAATAAGGTACGATTGTGACCAGGTGATTTTCCAGTTGCTCACCAATGAGATCCTTGGTGACAGTACCTGGTTGGATGTCAATAGCGGGCAGGTTTATAGTAACGTGGTCAGTTGCTTTAATACCTGTGAGATCGCAGCGATCACAAAAGGAGAATACATGACGCTGTATGTAAACCCTGAAAAAACAGACCTGCCCCTTCCTCCTGCGGATTGTTTCCAGTGCCAGGCGATCGCCAATGATCCGCCCAAAACCAGGATGATCTTCAGGGACATATCAACGAAGCCTTGTGAGGCTGTACCAGAATAGCAACAACAAGAGCTGATCATAAAGTTGCAGCAATAGCTGACGGTTGATGAACACCGGTGATGACCTGTTTTAATCTTTTTTAAAGCAGGTCATTTCTTTTCTAAAAGCTGCTCCGGCAGATGAAATGCTCAAGTACCTTAGCAGAGTGTGGTTCATCTTCCTCAAGGATAACTTTATATTTTTACATAACTGTCCAGGTGAATGGACAACCTCACCTGGAAATGAGTTGCTTCATTTTTAATTTCAAGTTGGTAGTCGGTAAACAACAGGTCCAGTTGTCTCCTTAAATTACTCAACCCGATATTTTCCTTGAGATGGCCGGAAGCACTATTCTTGCTTTTTGAATTCTCCACAACAAAATCTAATTGACCCTCGTGGACCCGCAACTGCATCGAAATAAACGGTTGATGGATGGTTTCGGATACCCCGTGCTTAAACGCATTTTCCACCAGCGGGATCAGTAATAAGGGCGGAACCGGCTGACCGGCATCATCGATCTCCTCCTGTATCGTGATGATCAATGATTCATCATACCGCATCCTTTCCAGTTCAATATATTCCCGTATGATTTTCATTTCTTTCCCGATGGAAATAAAGGACGCGTCCGATTCATAAAGCATGAAACGCAAAATGGCAGACAGGCGCAAAATGGCACCGGCCGTACGGGGCGACCTTTCTTCTGCAAGCGAATAAAGGTTATTCAGCGTATTAAAAAGGAAATGCGGGTTGGTCTGTGATTTTAAATAACTCAACTCAGCAGTTTTCTTTTCCAGCTGGAGCCGGTTATTCCTGTTTTTTAACTGTACAATATGAAGCAATAACTTGATCGTGGTAAAATAGGCGATCCCGTATAATAGGAAAATGATACCCCTGACAATGTAACCGCTGGTCATCATCTTTTTTTCGATCATAGGGTAGATCCCGATTTGCATCCCCAGTTTCAGCCAGCCCTGGTATACTGCAGAGATGAGAACAAACACAAGGACACCGGCCGCGATCCGCCAGGGAATTTTGTTGTTTCTTGTATTGACAAATGGAATAAGAACATGAAAGAGTAAGAGGCTCACCAGCAATCCGTAACCGTTTTGCCAGCAGGTATAGCGGTAGGACGGGCCGAACTCCGCGGCATTATAATCCACGGAAATGATGATAGCAATTGCCCACAACAGGAAATAGGAAGCACCAATCAATAAACTGGTTACTAATTCGCTCTTAAAAAAACCCTTCATAAGTTATCATTACCGCAGGTAAATTAATGGATTTCTATACGACCTCGCGCTATTTTACTATGAATAAAACCAGGGGGCTACAAAAAGGCAATAAAAGTCTACCAATCTGTCTGCAAAAAAAATAACTGGTAAAATACTCTTTAGCGGGGCAAAAAAGTTGAAGCACCTTTAATCCAAATATAAATTGAACAACAAATGAAAATCAAATCGGTTCTCCTGCTCTCAGCGCTGCTCATCAATGTAGTGATCCTGGCAGGACAGCAAAACGACACAATTAGGGTTACCGCCAAAGACATCAACACCAAAGTATTGAAAGAAGGTACCCACCGGTACCTTGTATATTTCAAAATGAAAAAGGACTCTGTCCGCACCATGTCCCAGTTTTGGACAAGAACCATTAAACGCACGGAGTATAATGGCACTCCCGCCATCGAGATCACACAAGAATGGGAAGACAAAGATAGTATCATGCATATTGTGCGATCCTACTCAGATGCAAAGACCATGCAACCGCTGTATCATCATACCTGGTGGAAAGTGCAGGCCGGCAGGAATGCAACCACAAAGACAGTCACCTCGACCATCGTGGATATGACCGGTAATACAGTAAGTTACAATGGCAGGTTACTCAGTGATGCAGATACCGCCAAACAAGTGAAGAAAATATGGGATGGCTATAAATCATCCCTTGGTAAATTTTACCTGAACTGGCACCTGGACCTGGAAACTTTTCCAACTTTACCTTATAAAAAGGATCTTACATTTGTGATCCCTTTTTATGATCCCGGCACCGCTTCTGATTTTCAAACAGTGGCCTATACGGTAAAAGGAGAAGCTGAACTGGAAGGATATGATCAGCAAAAAATGAAGTGCTGGTTACTGGTGCATGAATCACCGGGGAACAAAGAGACGTTCTGGATCAGTCAAAAAACAAGGGAGGTCCTGAAACTGGAACAGGTGTTTGGAAGCATGTACCGTTATAAAATAAAATTAGGATTTAGTAATTGAGCATAGGATGAAATTAACCTTCGTACTCGGACTCTGTATTTTTTATTGCAGCGCACAAAGCCAGCAGGTCAAACAACCTGACACGGCTTATTTCAATAGGGCAGGCAGGAAAACAAATCACAGGGATTCAGCTGAATTTTATACAGTCAGGCACTATAACCCGGAAGACAGCAACCGGGTAAGAATGACCAAACAGGCCATGAACGGACAGTTGCTGGGTGAAAATTATTTTTCCAACTTCAAAAAATTGATAAAGGAGGGCACCAGCAGGGAATACCATTCTTCGGGTGCCCTCGCAAAAGAGATAAGTTACGTGAACAATAAAATCGAAGGCCTCTTTCTTACTTATTGGCCCGATGGTAAAATAAGGCGCAGGGACCTCTGCCGGAATGATACCCTGGTTACGGGCCAATGTTATACCCGGGAAGGAAATGACACCATTTATTTTGAATATGAGCAGCCGCCCAAATTCCCGGGAGGGCAGGATTCCTTACGGAAATTCATTGGACGCAACCTTAAATACCCTCCAAATGCAAGATTGGATGCTATCGAAGGAACAGTGTATGTACTGTTCACAGTGACCAAAGAAGGGTCCGTAACAGAAGTCAAAATCTATAAAGCTGTATCGCCGGAACTGGATGCAGAAGCGATCAGGGTTGTTAGCCGGATGCCGCCTTGGATGCCCCGCAAGCTGGAAGGGGAATTAACCCCATACAATTTAGTGTTACCCGTTGCATTCAGGCTCGAGTAGTTATCCGGTTATTTTAACGTTCATTTTTTCGCAGAACATCATTTGCCATCTAACTTTACACAAACATGGTTATACAGAGTGAAAATGAACAGTTATGGAAAAAAAACTCTTTGCATTCCTGGAAAAGTACATGCCCCTGGAGAAAGAAGAAAAGCAGGCGATCACGGACCTGGACTTATTCAGGAACTATAAGAAAGGTACGGTCATTTTGAGGGAAGGGCATATCGCCAGGGAAAATTATTTTGTCATCAGCGGTTGTATCCGGACTTATTACATCATTGACGGGGAAGAAAAGACGACGGCCTTCTTTACCGAATTTGAATCCGTGCTTACAAACAGCATCAGGAAGGATAAACCCGCTGAATATAACCTGGCCTGCGTGGAAAATACGGTCCTCGTTGTTTCCAATCCCTCGATTGAAAAACTAACCTTCGAAAAATTTCCACGTTTTGAAAAATTGTGCAGGATATTTTCCGAGCAGTTACTCGCAAAGAACCAGGCTTCCTTCGATTCCTTCCGGACCAACACACCGGAACAACGCTATATAGAATTACTGGAGAAAAGGCCGGACCTGGTGCAAAGGGTGCCTCAATACCAGCTCGCCAGTTACCTCGGTATAAAACCCGAATCTCTGAGCCGCATCCGCAAACGCCTGCAGGAGCAGGTACAGCAGGTCGTGAAATAAGGGTAGATACGCTTTACTTAACATAAGTCAACCAAAAGCTGGCAGGGTTGAATCACTTTGCCGGATAAATCAAACACAATGGTCAGATCAACGGCACTGGTTGTCTTATGCATGGCGCTAAGTTGCTCAGCAAAAAAAAATAAGGTAGACAAGTACATTGATAACCCGCTGGTCGAAACACTCTTCCAAAAAGATATTGAAATCAGGGAACTGGATGCCAGGACAGATACGGTTAATTTGGAAGCGTATGATAAAAAACACCGGGAGCAGATATTCCAACTGCTGGCAGAAAATAAACTGGTGACCCCGAAAGATAAAGTGAGAGCAGCCTGGATCTTACAGCATACGGCGGCAAGATATTGTGATGGAGAAATAACAAGCTTAAGTCCTGAAAACTTTTTATTAGCATATCAGCTTTCATCCGCTGCTTTGCAGCAACTCACAGCACATAATGATACGGCTGCGATCAGGAAACAAAATGTACGCCGGGTGATCGCCCTGAATTATGACCGGTATTTATTGTATTCCTTCGGGTACCAGAAATTCGGAACCCAGTTTGTTTTTGACGATACAACAGGAGAAATGCTATTGGCCCCCATTGATACAAGCCTTTCAACGGACGAAGAAAGAAGTAGATTCGATGTGGAAACCCTGGATCAATTACTCGCAAAATATAAAATGAAACCCCTGCCCCGGAAATAAGTAAGCCCCGGAACTTGTATAACGGCCCCACTCCTCACCTGCTGCAAAAAAAACCGGAACCATCTCCTTCTTAACTTAAGTCAACGGAACTGCTGTGACGCAGCGGCATTTTTGCAGCATAAGTGAAACATGATGCAAACAATCAGGGCTTTTCGTGAAGTTCATACTGCTGCTTTAAGGCAACGATACCCAGACTGCATCTCGTGTACAAATTCTGGTTACCGTTAATGCATTTTCAACGATGAAAGCAGTCATTTATAAAAAATATGGGGGACCGGAGGTGTTAGAGTGCGTGGAGACGGAAAAACCGGTGCCCGGTAGTAAAGAGGTGCTGGTAAAAGTGGAAGCCTCTTCTGTTTCTGCAGGAGTGACCTGGATGCGGAAAGGGAAATACCAGGGCTCATTATTATTTACGGCAATGCTCCGTTTGATGTATGGTGTAATCAAACCCAGGCAGCAGGTTTTAGGTGTCGAATTTGCAGGAACAGTAGAACAGGCAGGCGCAAAAGTAAAGTTATTCAAACCGGGAGATAAAGTATATGGTACAACGACCGGTCTGAAAACCGGTTCGTATGCACAATACATAGTCATCCCGGAAAATCGCAGGCAGGGAGTGATAGCAGTAAAACCACCGCAACTTTCCATGACGGAAGCAGCCGCACTTCCAGTAGGCGGTATGACGGCCATCCACCTGCTTACTAAAGCGGAATTAGGTACGGGGCAAAAAATTCTGATCTATGGTGCATCCGGAAGTGTGGGAACAAGCGCAGTGCAGGTAGCCAAATATGCCTGTGCAAAAGTGACGGCTGTTTGTAGTACCGCGAATGTGGCATTGTTAAGTGAGATCGGTGCTGACCATATCATTGATTATGCCCGGCAAGACATGATGCAACTGAAAGATCGGTTTGACATTGTTTTCGATGCGGTAGGTAAACTCCCGGCTTCAACAGCCAGGCAGTTGCTAAAAAAAGGAGGCCGCTACTGTACGGTTCGTTCAATAACTGAAGAAAAGACAGCTTACCTGCGATCACTGCACCAGATGATTGAGCAGGGAGAATTCCACCCGGTGGTCGACCGGGTTTACCCAATGGATAAGATCGTGGAAGCACATCAGTATGTGGACAGGGGACATAAGAAAGGGAATGTGATCATTACCCATTGGCCCGTGTAAAACAGGTGGACCGGCGATATAACAATTCCATAGACACTAATTGTCTTTGTATAGATGGTACCGGAACTAAGCAGCCTTACATTTCAGGGGCTGGTTATTGCTGCATAAATTTATCACCACTTAATGTACGCACATATGAAAATAGTAAAACACGCAGGCTGCCTGCTCGTACTGCTGTTGATGGTCGCAGGTACTGGTGTTGTATTATATGGCCAGGTAGATACAGCAGATAAATCAGGCATGCCGGTCCTGCTGAAATGTATAGATCGGCTCAGGGGATTTGCAGGCTTTGAATACGATGCCAGTTTTAAAATGAAATTCTTTGACAATGCTGATACTACTGACTTTTATTCACGGCATTGCAGGGTACTCAAAAAACAGGAAGATACAATATTGAAATACCATGCCCTTCTCTCCTATGGCGGTACAGATATTGGTTACACGGGGGAACAGTTCTTTATGAGCAATAAAAAAGAAAACTGGCTGAAACGGGAACCCGCTGCAGTTGTGGGGAGAAGTTTTATACGCAATAATATCGGGCTCAACTTTGTACCCAACTTCATTTATTCTACCGACCCGCTCAATAGCTGGATCAAAGCAGCCATTGATATTATTAAGCTGGAGGATAGCAGGATAGCCGGCAAAAACTGTTATGTGATAAAATTTATTTTCAAAGCCGATGAAGATATCACCCGGTCTGAGAGATACCTGTATATTGATAAGCAAACATTCCTGCCGGTCCGAATGCAGGGATATGCAGAATACAAAGGCATACAGCAGGAATACCAGGAACTGGTCATTAAAAACCTGGTGGGGATCAGGGATAAGAAAGCAACGATCCGGTACAATTTTACACCGGGACTGGAACCGGAGCCTTTTGATGCTGCAAGAAAGAAAACAGAACAACCCCTGTTAAATACAGGAACAGAAGTGCCACGAATTACCGGCAGGTATATAGATAACAAACCCTTCCAACCCGGAGAGCTGTCGGACAAAAAACTGATCCTGTTGGATTTTTGGTACCTCGCCTGCTCTCCCTGTTTGAAAGCAATACCTGAACTCGCTGATTTGCAAAAAGAGTATTCATCCAAAGGGTTGCAGGTGTTGGGATTGAACAGCACCGATACATCAGCAAACAAAATTGCAGAAATAAAAAAATTCATGCCGGTGCTGAACATGAATTACCCGGTGGTCCTGGTCAGCAAAGAAACAGAACAGGCCTTCCGGGTTACGGTCTGGCCAACAGTTTACCTGGTAGAGAACGGTAAGATCATCTATGCCGGAAAGGGGTACGATGAAATTGAATTTAAAAATTTAAGATCCATTATTGAACAGCGCCTGTCAATTGGAAGATAGCAGGTATGACACATTGATCAAAAAGAATGAAACAGGTTTCTCTATAAACGAAAATTGGGGCATCCCCTGTTGCAGCGGATTCAATTAAACTTGTCCGGCCCCGGTTGATATAAACGCGTATCGGTAATTTGATTCAAAGAAGAATCCTTTTCCTGTTGTGACATTTCCTTGCTGTTAAAACCCGCTTGGGGTATGATTAAACCCGGATAACCACAGGAGAAGAAGGTAACACAAGATGGGACAACAAAAATTGAAAAGAAGCAGCCACCCGGAACTCTTCTGTCCGCTTTGTTTATACCGGTAAAATAAATAACCGGCGGCGATCAAAAGTACCAGGTTGATAAACGGGGCGATGGCAAATACCAATAAACCCGACTGTACCTTGTTCCTTGCCGAAAGTAGGAAATGATAAAAGACCACGTTGATAAAGATGCTGCACATCAGTAGTAACAGATGTGATTCCTTTTTTTGCATGAAACAGATTTCACTTCAATAATATTTTACTCTCCCAGTAATTCCTTTAATTTTTGCCTGAGTTGTTCTCCACGCAGGTTTTTGGCAATGATCCTACCCTGCTTATCAATCAGGTAATTCGTGGGCATCTCGTATACACCATAGATCATGGCTGCCCTGTTATTAGAGCCTTTCAGATCACTCACCTGCGGCCAGGGAAGTTTATCAGTAGCAATAGCTTTTTTCCACAAGGATTCTTTTTCATCCAGGGAAACACCAAGTATCTCAAACCCCTTAGCCTGGTATTGCTCATAAAGTTTCACCAGATCTGGGTTCTCTCTCCGGCAGGGAGCACAGGACGAACTCCAAAATTCGAGCAAAATGAAGTTGCCACTAAGATCGGAAAGGCAAGTGGTCTGACCAGTTGAGGAAGGCAAACAAAAATCAATAGAGTTATCACCCACAGATAAATCGGCATTCAGGTCAATAAATTCCTGGATCTGCCTTCCTGATACAGAAATTTTATGCTCCGGCGAAAGTAGATTATACAGTTCCTGGGTCTTGAAACGACCCCGGGTTGCTTTACCACCATTCACCCAGTTCAAACTCACAATAGAAGCTGGGTTAGCTTTAATGATAGCAGCTACGGCCAGTTGAATAGAATCTTTCAGCTGAACGATCCGCTGGTTGATCTCCGGGTCGAGGTCACCATATTTCCCACGCAGGCTGTCGATAATATTTCTCACCGGGTTTTCGGCTGCAAGCAATTGTTCAAAACAAATTTGTGAAGGGCTGCCCTTTAGGGTTGCATTTTTGAAATTTCCTTTGGTGCCATTGAAATAAGCAGGTTGTTGTTCTAACCAAATATATTTATAATCGCTGGCATCCTTTGTTCTGAGCAGCACATAGATGGCCTGCACATTGAAATCAATTTTCCGGGTAAAGGCAAATTGTCCGTTCATGATCAGGGCAGAATCCCTGAATGCCGGGGCATCATACTTCTCGAGGTATAGAATAGTACTGTCTTTGAAACCGCTGGCAGTCCCTGACAAGTACGGGGTACCGGGACCCTGCAGGGCCAGCAAATGATTGGGGTGGTTAATAGCCAAGACAAGAAAGCATAATAACTTTACTAATGAATAGAAGCTAAACTTTTTCATACCTGTTAAATAATTTAGTCTGCGCGCAATTTCGTATTGCTTCCCTTTAAATGCATGCAAAAAAGTTTGAGAGTTTGGAACAAGCGCTGCATCCAACCATCTTTTTTCCATTTTCGTTGAAATAAAATACTTACTGGTAGACAAGAATGGGTAAAAACAACAGCTGTATGGATTTATATATTTGGCAGATACATTCAATAAATGGCAATCGCCTGTTCTGTAGTTGGAAACCAATTCAGCAACCCTAACTTTTCCCGGCTCTGCCGGACAACCATATCCAGGTAAGAGGATATATAAGACGGTCCCTTTTCTGTAAGGGCAAGTAAGAGAAGGCAATCCCTGGCTGCTTCGGCAGCCCATTCCCTTTTATCAGCGGAGAACAGATCATGTGCATCGTTTAAACGGGTCCGGGCTGCTTTCAGATCTCCATTCCATAAATGAAGATGGCCTGTTTCAAAAAGATCCCATTCTCTTGCTCCCCAGTAAACACGTTTACCAAAACGGCTACGGCCAAAAATAGTGGTACGACGTGATTGCTTAATACCCTTACCGGACCCGGTGGCCTCAAAAAAAGGAAAAGCATAAACTTGTAAAAGCTGACTGATCTCATGAAAACTTGCCTGTAGTTGTTCGGGGCTGGCAGTATCCCACCATTTATCAACTTTCCCTTTACTGGCAAACTTATTCAAACGATTACCCGGTGTTAAAGTCAAAATATCAGTTGGATAAAAGAGCGGCCTGCTTACTATTTCGATGGTAAATGTTTCGCTAAACCGGTGTTCGTGAACATAAATAAGCTGGAATACATGATCGTTAGTAATGCGGGCAACTCCGCAATCCTGATAGGGCGAAAAGCCCGCTTGCTTTGTATAGTTGTTAAGGAGTAAGTGAAATTGGGAAAGTAGTTCTTTGTTCTTCATAGTAGGGTTATTGGAAAGCTAATGAACCATAACTACCCGGGTACCCTGCCTTTGCTTCTGCGATCATGATCAGGTCCCTGGGATCTCCATAAAATCCCGTATCAAATATTCGCTGGACTTCATTGAAATTGCCCGCGGCGATAACCAGGATACTTCGTTGTAATTGTTCCATACCCACGGTAATGGCCTCCTGCGAAACAGACTGAAACAAATTTATTACGGCCACCCGGTCAGTAATTCCGGTAATATCTTTCATGATCCTTTGCAGGATATCATCCTGCAGCAATTTCTTGTTCATTGGTTCACAAACTTTAAAAGCCCCACCTGCCCATCAGAGCAAAGCAAGATCGTCCGGTCATGGATTATAGAAGAAGATAAAATAATGGGCATCGGTTTACCGGAATCATATCCATATAGCAGCTCCTTGTTATACTTGTTATCCTTTCCGATTGTTACAAGGAACAAACCATTCTTATCGTTTTTATTGGCAACATACTTAACCGTTTCCCCGGTAGCGGAAAGGTTTTCCTGCAGGTCATTATAAAGCAGGAACACTTTATCATCAATGAACGTACTCAGGATGGAAGGGTTATCAAAATCAAACTGCAGCTTTGGGATGCGAACAGCAGTTCCTGAGTCTTTATCTTTGTTCAGCCGGATACAGGCGATATCATTATACATTTCCTTTTTTAAATATTGGCTGATGGTCTGCTGGTATTGCTCAGCGACCAGCACCAACTCACCGGATTGCGATTCGTAAA
The DNA here is from genome assembly GCA_016786805.1 of Chitinophagaceae bacterium. Taxonomy (GTDB): domain Bacteria; phylum Bacteroidota; class Bacteroidia; order Chitinophagales; family Chitinophagaceae; genus CADEDV01. The sequence goes on from JAEUVP010000557.1 coordinate 40,654, forward strand.
TATGACGGATAGTATAGGCCAGCCGGTCTTCAGCTTTAAGTTTTCCCTCCGGGTACAAGCCATTGACGGTGGTAAATACAGAATCCGTATAATACAGGCCAGCGGGATCAAGACGATAGAGAAAAAGATCAGCGCTGCTGGTGCGGCTTGCCATGACATCTTCGTCATAAGACAATCCTGCAATATAAACCGCATCTTTATCTTCCTGGATAATATCAATACCCGGTACATATTTGCCGGGAAATGAAATGGTAAAGTTGGCGGAAGCACCTGCCGGAGAAAATACCCTGATAGAATGAATACCTTTACTTTTCCCGCTAAATTTACTGCCGGTCCGCTGGTAGCTGATATTTTGAAAATAAGCATTCCCCAAATTGTCAACCTGTATTGCGTCAGTGGTTTCCAGTGTGTAATTATAAGAAAATGTCCCGCTGTAAAGCAGTTCGCTGGTTTTAGTAGATAGCACAACAAAATCCCGGTCAACTATTTTCGTCTTTCGGTGGAAATAAAAATTGCAGACCAGTAATTTGCTGCGGTCTGAAGAATAAAAAGCCTGGACGAAACTGGTGGGACCCGCTTTCATAGAGCTGACAGCAATACTACCCATAGAAAGGATCACGGAATCCTTTTTATTGTCAAACAGGTACTGGAAATGGACCAGGCCCGTATCCGAAACGAACGAAAGCAGGAATTGGGCAGGATGATCGCTGGTACCGAAGGACATCATCCGCTCATCGTTTAATCGCAATCCGGGGCTAAACTGGCGGACGACAACTTCATTGTTCCCCTTACTTTGCAGCACATATAAACTACTGTCCTTAGATCCTGCAAACCGGGAATCACCTTTTGCTTTGAATGGGTCAGACCAGCTGAAGAGGGGTATTTGTGCATAGCCTGGTTGCCCGGGTAAAAGAAGTAGCACGTAAATAGAGAAGCAAATGAACCTTTTACAACTGATCTTTCGAAATTTAATTTGGTACATAAAAAATTGGATTACAACCGCACGAAACTTTTTTACCGGGCACGGAATAATTGAATGGTATAATCAAGCAAATTTTGATTACCATATTCACCATGTCCGGGAACCACCACTTTCACTTCCGGGTAATGTTTTTTGATTTTATCAACGGTTCCGGGCCAGTCCTTTTCATTGGCATCACCTAAATACCCTTTGCTGGCCTCCAGCTCTTTGATCAAACAACCCCCGAACAATACCTGTTCAGCGGGATAATAGCACACCACATTATCTTTAGTATGTCCTTCTCCAAAAAAATTGGCAATAATATTTTCATCGCCCACTTTTAAAGAAAGAGAATCCGGGAAACTATTCCGGGGAACAACATAATTGTTCGCTTCCGCCAGTTCAATGGTTTTGCTGAAAGCATAGGAAGGAATATTATTATCATGAAAAGCTTGCAGTCCGCCCAGGCAATCATCATGAAAATGGGTGGGAATAATAGCATTAATTTTACATTGCAGGGTTTGTTGTATCCAATGGATCAGTTCAGCTGCGGAACTGTCCTTAGTGGGTGTGTCAAATACAATGGTCTCATTCCCGTTTCGCACAACAAGACCGTTACAGGGAACATTCCCAAAATCATTGGTTTGCTTATAGGAAGTATGTTGAAAAGTACTTTCCGTGAGTTGTGTGATGATTAATGTGCTGGTCTTATAAACCTCCCGGGGCTGAAAGGCAGTTTGCTTTTTTGATTGGCAATTAAAAAAGATAATGGAAAGGGCAATAGCAAAGAAGAAAACTTGGACTGGTCTCATTATAATTCAGCTTTTAAAAAAAATTGTGGATAACATTGAAAATAATTTCCCGCTACCGGGTCTTCTTAAGTTTAACAGCTACAGTTTCCCCCTCCTTACTGATGGTCACGACCTTCTTAATACTGGCGGCAGCATTGGTGGCATACGTATTCACTTGGGTATTCGCGCTTGTTCCCTGGAACATACCATTAATATAAGTATCGGTATAACCCACCACTTCAGTCCGGTGAGAAGTATGGACATAGCCAAACTCTGTATACAACAGGTAATCCCCGGGCATTAAATTCACAAACTCAAAGTTGCCTTTATCATCATAGACCGTTGCCACCTTAATACAGGCAGCTGCCTCCTTGGGAAGGGGTATGGACCTGCCTTTCTTGCGGGAAGCTTCATTTAATTTGATCCATTCCTTAAAAAATGGCGTATAGGGGATCAGCACGATCGTGGTACCTTGTCGTGCATACTGTTTCTTATTAATATTCAGTACCGCCATTCCTTTCAGCAACCCTTCATTTTCATTATCCCTAGCAAAAGCCTGCCCGCTGATGACCGCATTGCCACCGGTGATGAGTTGCAGGGTTTCCTCCTTATTGAAGGGTTTGGTGAAAGGGTTAAAATCGATCTCCTTATTGAGCAGCAGCAAATTTTGGTTTCCTGATCGAATTTCAATTTTCCATATCCTCCGGTCAACTTTGTCAATATAATATTCATATTGATCATTGGTTGCTTCTTCCAGCACACTAACTTGCCAGACTTTGTGCTCACCGGTAAGCTGGCTAACATACAAATTAGTTTTCACCGACTGGATCCTGGCTAACTTCACATGATCGGAACGACCCGGTTTATATTCATATACAGGCAGATCTTTCTTATACCCGGAACTGAGTGGCAATAAGCTCAGGAGATAGGGATAAGTATAGCTTTCAAAAAAGCTGTTGCCAGCCGCTTCCTTTATGGCTTCCTTTTTCTTATTCTTTTTGTCGTAGTAATAACCGGACACATCCTGTCCAAACCGGAGTACATATTCTTTCTCATTGCTGAAAGATGACCGGTAGATGGGTTTAAACGTACCAGCTTCAGAAACGGCAGTATCGGTCCATTGATCTTCAGAGTACAAGGACTTCAAATGGGTATAGACAGAAACTGTTTTTGGGGTGGCATGTATATCATAGGCAAAGGAATAAAGTTCTGCCCATTTATTTTCATTCCATACATAATACCCCATCTCTGTCCTGCCGCTGCGTAACCATTTCTTGTCAAAATCAGCCGCACCTGCCGTAAGGGCTTGTTGGCCAACCGCAGGTAGCCACAATAGGTACAACATTAAAAAGGAGAAAATATTTTTCATACATCCGGAATTTGAATTCCTGTAAACAGTAACCAGTCCCCCACTCCACTGGTCTGTCCCCGATGAACCGGGGTACTGGCTATACAGACTACAAAGGAACAAATTAAGTTGTGCCACCTGGAACATGGTCTACAGAAACACTATTATTGCATACGAAATACATAGGATGGTCTATCCAATACCGTGCAGGCATTAAAAAATTTATTTTTTACGCTCCGCCCTCACTTTCCCATTGGGCTGCTGCAGGATCAATGCAGTCACTTCTTCTTTATCGTTACTTTCAAATTGCACACTGAATCCACGGACCCCTTTAATAGTAAACTCATCTTTATTGCCGGGGACCAGGGTATAGGCAGGCTGACCGGGCAGTTGGGCGATAAGCTGTTCAGCTTTGATAAATACGCTGACCACTTGCCCGGATAATAAATATTCACCTACGTATCGTTGAATTTTTCCTTCAACATTACCAGCGACCTTTTCTGTTTCCTTCCCGGCTATGATCCGGTTCACCTTAAATGCACCGTTGGGTTGTATGAAAGAACCCGAATTGATATTCCCCGATGCATCACGGTCAAATTTTATGCTGACTCCTTTTATGCCTTTCAGCGTGAACAGGTCCTGTTCCTGGAAGATCATTTCATATTCGGGTTGTCCCGGCACCAGGGCCTTTAGAATACCGGCCTCGCTGAGAAACACTTTTACCACACTGCCGTTAAAATCATATTCCCCGGTATACTTTTTCAGGTCATCTGTCTTTGCAATGGCTGTTCGTTGCTTAAGGAAGATAATATCTTTTATCCCGCTTTCAAAGGGTACCTTTAAAGAACTGATATTCCCATCGGCATCAATGCTGAATTCACCATCCATGGCCTCACTCCCATCAAAAGCAGCATCATCAATGGTAATAGTATAGTAGTTATAATGTTTATGCTGCAATTTCAGGTTCCACCGGTTGAACCTGCCGGTCAGTTTATTATTGTCTGCCTGGATGGAAATAGTTCCATATCCTTCATGTTTATATACACCTGCATAAGCGCTTAGTGGATGGGTCGGGGTACCTTGTTTGGAATTATTTATTACGACAGCTGAATTTCCTCCTGCCTGCATTTTGATCAAGCTGTTCCAGTCAAGGTAGGGGGCGTTGATCATCCTGTCGAGGATCAGGTTACTCAATACCCGGGTGGCGGGAGAATTGTTTTGATTGACGCAAACAAATACACCGATACTGTCGGTAGGCAAAAAAGTAACAAAGCTGCTGAACCCATTAATGTTGCCGCCATGACCCACACCATAATGTCCGCGGTAACTGGCAGTATACCATCCGAGTCCATAATTAAAAAAATAAAAATCGGGAACCTGTTTGATGGGCAAATTAGCGGAAGCGATCATCTGCGAACTGATCGCCTGCTGGTAAAAGGAAAAAGGAATGATTTCTTTCCCGTTCAATTTTCCCTGGTTGGTCCAGAGGAGTAACCAGTTAGCCATATCCTTTGCGGTAGACACAACAGCACCTGCAGGTGCAATGCCCTGTAGATTTTCCGGCAGGAAACCTAATGGCTGAATTGAATGGTCCCTGTAAACATAGCCGTAAGAGAAATCACCTTCCTTGTTAAAGTTACCCGTAGTGGAACGGCTCATACCCAGCGGGGTAAAAAATTTTTCCATTATTTGTTTTTCCCAGGACTTCCCGCTTAACTTTTCAGCCAGGCTTCCCAGGGCAGCATACATATAATTATTGTACTGGAAAGATTGCCGGAGGGGTGCACTGGGTTCGAGATAACGCAGCAGGTACAATAAACTATCCCGGCTCCCGGTATTACCGCTGTACCAGGAATAATCATGACGGGGTAACCCGGTACGGTGACAAAGCATATCCCTTACCGTGATCTGCGAACTGAGTTCGGGTGTAAAGAATTTAAGCGAGGGCAAATAGTTGGTAACAGGTACATCCAGGTCAAGTACACCTTCCTGCTGGATCGTACCGATCAGGGAAGCAGTAAATGCTTTGGTACAACTACCGATAGCAAACTGGGTATTCTCAGTGACCGGTTTATTATTGACCACATCTCTTGATCCATATCCCCGGGTCAGCAACACTTTGTTTTTTTCCACCACCGCAATAGAAACACCGGGTACATTCCATTCTTTCAAGATCCGCTGGATCATCGTATCAAGGCCTTTCAGCCGGTTGTCTTGTTTTTGTGCGTTGGCCGCAAAAGTCAAAGATGCCAGCAACGCTGCACTGAATAATCGTCTCATAATTTTATTTTCAGCAAAATTGCCGCGGTACGATGGCAGGGAGGTAGCACTTTATAAGAAGCAGCCAAATTTTAAACAACTGGTTATCAATTGTATTAAGAAGTAACACCCGGGGAATTCGTCCTTACTTATAAGATGACACGCTACATATATATTATACAGGCGATGAGGGGGACCGGCCGGGAAGCTGGGCCAGGTATTCGGTGGGTGATTGTCCCATGATCTTTTTGAAATTCTTATTAAACGAGGACTTGGAATTAAAACCACAATCCATAGCAATGCTCATTAAAGTAAATTGTTCCTGCCCCGGTAATTCAACTAATCGTTTAAACTCCTCCACCCGCAGGAAATTGATATAATCAAAAAAGGATTTCCCCTCTTTTGCGTTGATCACCTGGGACAAGTAATTCGGGTGGACCTCCAGTTTGGCGGCGAGCATGGAAAGTGAAAGTTCGGGTTCTGTATACAACTTCTCTGCGGTCATAGTACGGGTAAGCTTTTCATAAATCAGGTCGGCTGCTTCCGGGTTCAGGCCTGAACTGCTGTATTTTTTGCTAACTTTTTCCTGCACTGGATTGACAGCAACAGTTACAACAGGTGAAATAGTTGGCCCGGTGCTCACTTCTTCCTCGGCCGGTAGTTGTTCCGGTACAACTTGCCTTGGATTTTTGGGACCAAAGATCCCCACCTGTTTGATACCAAAATAACCAAACAGGACGACAAAGATCACCACCGCACTGAAGATGAAGGAATCCTTTTTGACGAAGATGATAATCATCCAAACAGCGAGCAATGCATAAATATGGTAGCGCAACCAGTTCAGGTTGATCCGCTCCTCATAGGAGAACAGGTCCCCGATATTTTTTTTATGTCTCCTTAACAGCAGGAAGCACCAGGCCACATAAGCAACACCCGAGACCCGCATCAGCCAGCCGGCAATGATCATAAATTCAGTATAATCCCGGCCTTTGTTGTTAAACACTTCCATCTTTTCAGCTGCACTCAGGGAAAAAAAAGGAATCGCCAGCACCAGGATCACAGCAGCCGGTAAAAAATGAAGCAACAACCATTTCCTGTTCACTGGCAATAACTGAGTAACAGCAGCGGTATATAAATAGAGGAAGGGTCCGTGCAAAAATGGAAAGGGCATACCTAAACCCATCTGGTGAATGTTATTGATCGATATCGGCTGCTGGCTTAACACATAAAGCGACAAATGACAACCGATAACAAATAACCAACCAGCCAATATTTGATCAGCAAAAGATTTATTCTTTTTAGAAAGCAGCAAGACCAGTAAAAACAGGTTGAGCCCAACCCCGAAAAAATAAAACATATGCCCGCAGATAAATGCCGGTAAAAATACCAAAAAGAACTTAACACTTGTCAGTTAATACTTTGCTCATTATATTACAGCATTACACTTCGGCCTTAATTTTCCCAGATGTTGATCTATATATTTTTTCAATTACTGGTAACAATCCTGATCGGTAATGATTACTTTACAATGCTAAATGACTAAATGACCACAGCACAAAAGATACTCATGGAGATTGGGCGGTTTTCAGAAAACGAAATCGCTATGTTTGAAAAGGTTATCAAACCTGCATTCTTCAGCAAAGAAGAGCTGTTACTGAATAAGGGAGAAATTTGCAGCTCCGTATTTTACATTATTAAAGGTGCTGCTTATCAATTTACGGATGAAGATATAGACGAAAACATAATTGGTTTACATATAGAAGGTGACTGGTGCCTGAACTATTCCAGCTTTATAAACCAAAAACCTTCCAATGCAATAATTAAATGTTATACTGACCTGGAAGTTGTAGAACTTCCAATTACAACTATTCATGAGTTAATTGCCCTTTCTCCCTCTTTCTTTCAATTGGCAAAAGTGCTGGAAGATACCCGAGTCCGGTATTTTGATAATGCCAGTACTGCACTGCAAAAGCATAATCAATTATTTTTGTCAAGATCAGTGCTTTTTCAAAAGTTTCCCCTTAAGATGATAGCGTCATATCTGAGTATTACTCCGGAAACATTGAGCCGGATAAGAAGCATAAAATAATTTCATTTATTGACATTCGTCAAGTGATACTAAGACAGTACAGCCCAATCTTTGCCTTTCAAATAAGCAAATATGGAAAAGCAATTCAAAAAAGCATCGGGTATCTGTTTGTTATTGGGGTCTGCACTTGCCACGTTTACAATGGCAATGCACCCGGTCGGTGGAAGCCTGGCAGAGATAGCCAGAAAGAAAGGGATCTTTATATTTTCACACTCTTTGGCTATCCTTAGTATTCCATTTATCGCTTTTGGTTTTTGGGGCTTATCAACAGCCTTGGCTACAAAGAGCAGAATCTCCTATCTTTCCTTTGCCATTGGTTGTTTTGGACTAATGGCCGTATTGATTGCGGGAACTGTAAATGGCTTTGTGCTGCCTTCATTTGCATCAAACTACTCGGATAATACGGTTGACTGGGCTGTTCTGCAGGCCATCCGTAATTACGGATGGCTTATAGGCAAATCCATGGACTATATTTTTATTACAGCCCTTATGCTTGCAATAGCAATCTGGTCATCTATTATTATCACTTCGGGGCAGCTTTCAAAATGGCTTGGCTATTACGGTTTCCTGATAGTGATAGTAACTACTTCAGGCCTTCTTATGAAATTTAATTTCACCAGCGCTTTTGGTTTCGGTCTATTTATTTTCAGCCTGGTAAGCTGGAAACTTATTGCTGCCTTTCTTTTGATCAGTTCATCCAAAAAAATATAACCTTATGAATGAAATTGAAGTAGGTAAATATTGGAACAATAATGCACATACATGGACAATACTTTCAAGGGCTGGTTATGACATTTACAGAGATTACCTGAATACTCCGTCATTTTTTGAAATATTGCCGGATATAAAGGGAAAGAAAGGTATTGATATTGGATGTGGAGAAGGCCATAACACAAGGCTGTTGGCTGACCAGGGTGCAATTGTAGAAGCAATTGATATTGCACCCCTATTTATTGAAAATGCAAAGGCACTGGAAAAAGAACACCCCCTTGGAATTAATTATTCATTAGCCAGTGCCACTCACTTGCCTTTTCAAAATCAAACTTTTGACTTCGCAACTTCCTTTATGTGCCTGATGGATATACCTGACCAGGAAATGGTGCTAAAGGAGGTCTTCAGGGTGCTGAAGTCCGGCGGGTTTTTCCAGTTTTCAATTGAACACCCCTGCTTTAAAACACCGCATCTTAAAAAAGTAAAAACGCTAGCCGGGAAAACATATGCGTTTGAAATCGGCGGCTACTTTTCTGAAACAAACGGAAAAATTGAAGAATGGATTTTTGGTGACGCCCCAACCGGGACTAAACATAAATTTTCAAAATTTAAGGTACCTAACTTCCATAAAACATTATCCTTCTGGATGAACTCCATTATTAAAAGTGGATTTTCCATTGAACAGGTACTGGAACCTTACCCGGGAGGTAATATACTCCGGGATAAACCGTCCATGCATGGTGCGAGTATAGTAGCTTACTTTTTACATATCAGATGCAGAAAACCGCAGAAGTTTTGATCATCAACTTTACTTTTTATTAAACCGCCACAGGTGTAATTCGATTGTCCGGCAAGCACGAACTGGAATGTACCCGGAAAATGAGTGCAGTGGATTTTCCCAGCTGCATCCCACCTCACCGCAACAAAACAAAAGTTCCCTTTGCAAAATATATTTTGGTTGGTAACCGGAAACGAAACAACTCTAATAAGACCCTCAGAATTCTGTTCAGCGCGGCATTACAGTCAAAGACGCTGGCGGGTAAAAATGTATATCGGTAAATTCGGCTGATTTTAATATAAATTTGCAGCACAGAAACTCATCCGGTGAAATATATTCTCACAATAATTCTCGTTGTACCCTGCTTATTCTTCGCCTGTACAAAAAAGGAAGAAACCTCCCCACCCCGGATCGAAATGACTTTTAAGAGGAACGGAATTCCAGATACCTTTTATATTTACAGTTGCCTGATCATGAATGACCAGGTCGATCCGGCAAAATCAAATTTTAGTATGGAGGCCGGAACAGAAGATTCCAAAAGGATGCTGCATATTACTATTGAGGCCAGCAATCCTTTTAAAGCGGGGTCATGGGAAACGATTAAAAATGCAAGCGGTTTTTATCCGGTTACAGTGCATTATTATGAGGAGAGGAGCTTGCCCGCGTATAAAGATTTTATCATCGAAAATGCTCCTGGCAGACCGATAGCCAACTTCAGGATAAACATCAGCTACCTGGGTGAACACCTGGTGACGGGAACTTTTACCGGCAATTATTTATATGAACAGGTCCTGGGCGAAACCATTGAGATCACGGATGGAAAATTTACAGCAAGAAATCCCTTTTGATAGTTCAACTATATACAGTTGTAATGTAAATAAGGAATGAAATATGATCAGCTCCCGGTCTTTAAAAACAACATTCGCTTTCCTCGCTATACTATTCCTGGCCTGCAAAACCGGCGATCCCGACTTTAAGTACGTTCCCCTAAAAGAAATGAAATACCAGGAGGCCAATATTCCGGAAGGAACGGAAATCGAAATCCTTTCCTTTTCCGGGGGAAAAACCTGTACCACTCAGATCACTTATTTCTACCAGTTCATTGGTATCAATACAGTAAACGGCGATACAGTAAGGATACTCACCCCCTGCCAGAAACTGGATGAAACAGCATCACCTGCAAAAGGCACGTTCACACCCTGGTCAAAAACGTCGCCGATTGTTGAACAGGTATTAAAGGAAACAGGTGAGCAAAAATTGGTGGGCGAAAAATCATTGGTGGTGTTTAATAAGCGGCAACTGGAAATCGAAGAAGGCAATTATAAAACAGCCATCGGCACGATCGGATTTTAAAACTGCCTGACGGCTACTATACCTGGCACTACAACATAACTATAGGTATACTATACATTTTTTCTTTAACCCTTCAAGCCAACCGGGTATTTCATTAATGGGATTCCACCTCAGATCCAGGCGTTCCAGGTTTTCCAGGGCTGATAATTCGACCGGAAGTTTCGAAATATTGTTACCTCTCAAATCAATTTTTCTAAGCAGCTTTAATTGTGTGATTGCAGGCGGAATTTCGGAAATTTGATTGTTCCGCAGGTATATTTCTCTTAAATCCGTATTCCCTGTTGGTATAGTTTTGATGGAATTGCCTTCCAGGTTTAAAACTCTTAATCTTTTCAATTCAATAAATTTTGCTGGCAGTTCGGTAATCCTGTTTTCAGCCAAATTAAGTTCTGCTAATGATTGAAGAAGGCAAAATGAATCCGGAATAATGCGGATCAGATTTTTTTCTGCCTTTAACTCTGACAAACTGGACAAATTCCCGATATACGCTGGTAATTCACTAATTCTGTTTCCGCTGATATTCAGATAATTCAGCTTTGTTAAGTTGCAAATGCCAGGGGGCAGCTTTTCAATTTTATTATCGTGCAGGTACAAATATGCATCTAAATTCACAAGTTGTCCGATCGATTCAGGAATTTCCAAAAGTTCATTATGCCCCAGGTCTATCATGCTGAGTTTGCCTAATAGCCCGATTTTATCCGAAATAACGCTAAATCTGTTACAGGAAAGATTAAGAATTTCTAATTGGGTTTGCTCCCAAAGTTCATCCGGGATATGTTCGATTTTATTATCAAAAACAGAAAGCTCAATCAATCCTTCCGGTAATCCAGGAAAGACATTTAGTTGCTTACTGTTAAGTATAAGTTTATTTTCCATTTCATATTTTTACACAAGTACTGGCAAATAATAGCTAAACTTCCTTTCAGGGTTTGTTTGGCGCGGGTACATTTAATTAAAAGTTGATATCCCCGGCAAAACCTTCCCGCTTTTAAATAAATACAAACCAGTTACGATTCAAAAGCCGGCAGCAAGATTAGCGGTAACTTTCGGCCCAACCTCTTACCTTTCATTTCACCCATTTCTTATTAGCTACATTACATTTAAGTGAACCTAAGAATAGACAAGTCTAACAAAATTATGTATCCCTCCAGGTGGACAGTCTATAAACAGCCGTTTAAGGTAAACAAACAGCATTGGGGGTCACTTTAATTCAAATTTACTTTCCTTTACATTTTTACTGCCACCTTATAACTTCGCGGAAACCTGTTTACATAAGGCGATCTTCTGCTATCAAAACACACTTCTAAATATAAGAGGCAGGTAGTTCTTTTTTGCTATGGAGTTAAGCGATTTTTTTACTGCAAAATTAACAGGGTCATACGCTAGTCCGGCCTCATCCACGTTGCCAGTAGCATAAAAATTAAACACCATGCCAAAGATAGCCCCGGCTTGTTTTCCGGATAACAAAGTATGTGAATAGTCTTTCAGGATCACCTGTTTCCCATTCGGCAGCGTGGGCAGCAATTTCTCAGTGGCAAAATCGGCAGGTGTTGCGACATCCAGGTTTCCGCTTATGATGAGTGTTTCTGTATGCGATAAACGGGTTTTTTTGTATTCTTCAGGTATTGAATAATCAAACCAGGCCTTTATAATACCCCAACCCTGCAAAGAAGAAGTGGGCCCCAATGTTGTTTTAAAGGAACGCAACCATTCTCTGTAATTAACGGCGGGTTGATAATCTGCACTGGCAGCCTTTTGAAAATAGTCTCCCCAGGCCATACTTTTAGATATACCCCTGTCATATAGTACCTGCATCATGTATAAGCCACTATAATCTTTTTTATTTGCAGCTCTGAAATAGGCATCAAATGCTTCTGCAGCACCTCCTTTGGAAAACATCATCTGAAAGGTGGCTGTTTTTATCTTATCTGCATCTAATCTGAATACCCGCCAGCGTTTTGGCATTTTCTCAAAAGATGTTTGCATGGCTTCTTTTATAGAACCCTGGTAATTGAAGATACTGGTAGCTTTATAAATACTATCATATTTATCAAGGATCTGTTCTGTTTTTTCCGGGTACCAAACAAAATGCCCCGGAGGATTGGCGCCAACCATTACTGACCGTTGAATGATATCCGGGTATTTGTAACTGTATAACAGGGCTACCCTTGTTCCGTAGCTATTGCTGAACAGATTTATCTGTGCATAGCCTAAAGCTTTTCGGGCATACTCTATATCCTCTATAACATCCAGCATGGTGTATTTATCAATGTTAATCCCTTTTTCTTTTAGTGAGGCCGCAAACCTCTTTACTTTCTTTTCCAAATTATCTAATGACTCATCGCTTAGTAGCTGATGATGTAATCCTTTGGCAGCTTTTCCCACTTTTTTTGAATGAAGTTTTACTGTTCCATCTGCGCCACGATAACCCACACAAACAATATCATGGCTGGTTACCAACCCCAGGCTTTTAAGGTCCAGCATATTTGAAGCCCCGGGACCTCCTTCCAGGTAAAAACAGGTGCAACGGTATCCTTCAGGGGGGATTTTAGTATCGCAACAGGCAATCTGAGAATTCGCCCATTTGGTTTTTCCCTGTCTTCAGGTACATCAATAAATCCATGCAGTATTTTAACTTTCTGTCCGTTAGCGTTTATATCTTCATAAGTTAATTCTTTTAGTTCCGGATTTTGGCAAAATGCCCGCAGGGTTGCTGCTATCAATAACAGCAGGCAAATCACATTTTTGAAAAGTGTTCTGTTCATCATCTTCGCTTTTTTCATTATAAATTTAATTTTGAACTTTATTTACGTACCCGTATGGAAATAACATTTCCGCCAGGCTGGCTGATAATGCATTTAATTACATTTCCTTTATTGTCTTTTTGAAACTGTAAACTAAAACCGCTTAACCCCTTTACAGTAAAATGACTTTCACTTACCGGCACCAATTCATAATCTTGCTGGCCCGGAATTTTAGCAACCAGGATAGTATCATTGCGCTTTACCTGTAAGGTATTGCCCGGTAGCAAATAGTCACCGGTGTTTTTATCCAACTGCTCTTTGGTGAGTTGAACAGGCGTTGCAGAAGCAATATTCACTACTCCTGAAACTTTGTTGGCTTTAACCATACCATCCGGCTGGATCAGGGTGAACCCCGTAATATCTTTATGGGTATCTGTTTCAAATCGCACGATAAAACCAGGTGCACCTTTTACAGTAAACTCATATTCCTTTACAAAGGCTAATTCGAACTCGGGCTGGTTTGGAAGGACGGCCCTCAGTATATTTTCCTTCAAATAGACGGTAATAGTCTCGCCGGAAAGAAGGTACTGTCCAACATATTTTTGCAGGCTATCAGAAGGGAGGATAGGCTGAATTTGAGATGTACAGCTTAGCATGTACCCGGTATTACCTGTGCTGTCACAATTATTGAGGTGAGCAGAACTCTTTAGGCTTAGAAAGCCAGCGAAAAGAAAGAAAATGTGTTGTTTCATTCGTTTGAATTTGAGTTTTAGAAATGGAGAGTGGAGACAGCAAATGACGCAGGTCACTTAACTGATTGCGGGGGCAAAGATGAAACTCAAATGGGGGATCAGGGTGTCACCCTATAGGTGGAGACTAATTATAGATCATTTATTATCAATAAAATACTTTACTTTTTAGATAGAAGGTGGCTCACAGTGCAGGAGGACCCTCAGGAGCCCGGATCTTGTCTCCTTTTACTCAGGTAGGCGGAGGGTGATTGGCCGGTAACTTTTTTGAAATTTTTATTAAACGATGATTTGGAGTTAAAACCGCAATCGGCAGCCAGGCTCATCATGGTAAACTTTCCATTTTCAGGTAACAGTACCTGCCGGATAAATTCTTCCACCCGGAGCGTGTTTATATAATCATAAAAGCTCTTTCCTTCCTTTTCATTGATCACCTGCGATAAATAATTCGGGTATATATTTAGTTTTTCTGCCAAGGCCGCAAGTGTAAGCTCCGGTTCAGTATACACTTTTTCCTGCTCCATCAATTTTTTTAACTCCTGGTAAAGGTTTTGGGATGCTATGTCCGTAAGTCCGGAATTAGCATATTTCTTTTTAATAGCAATAGTTGCTTCGTTTGCTGATCCGTCAATAGGTGTTTCTTCGGATTTTGTTATATCATTCTCAGTATCTCCGGGCTTGCTTTTGAATTCATCTTCCAAACGATTACCTGGTGGGTAACTGGACGGTTGACTAATAGCGGGGTTAAAGATCCTTCCCTGTCTGATTCCAAAATACCCGATAATTAGAACAAGTGCCACCCCGGATCCAAAAATAAAATTATCATACGATACCCCCTGCACATTTTGTGCTATTACAAGCATCCAGATTACTCCCAAACCGTAAATCAAATAACGCAGCCAGTTTAGCTTGATCTTTTCGTCGTTCGAAAAATGGTCAGCAATGTTCTTTTTATGTTCCCGTAAAAGTGCCAATAACCATATTACATATACAATTCCGGAAAGGATCATAGCATAATTATTGATATGAATCTGAAGTTCATATCCTTCCCCGCCGGAATTAATAACCATTTCCTTTTCCTGAGTTGTCAAAAAGAAGAATGGGCTTACTAAAAAAGAAATAATTATAAAAGGCAAAAAATGCAATGCCCTTATAATTATATTGCCCGGGAGCTTCTTTGTCATTTCAGCGGTATATAAATAAAGCATGGGGCCGTGCAATAGTGGGAAAAGAGGAGCTACAACGAATACTTCCGGATATTTATTACCTATTGAAGTGGTGGCAGCAACAAAAAGTAACAGGTGGCAGCAAATAATGATAAGCCATACCAGTAAAAATTTATCTGCAAGTACTTTGTGTTTTTTTGAGACCAGTAAAAGAATGAGGAAGATATTTATGCTGATTCCGAATATGTAAAGCATCAGGTGTGAATTAATCGCAAAAATAACAAAAGAAGCTTATCCACCCCTTCTCCAATGATTCGGCGTCAGCCCGGTTTTAAACGAGGGTTGTCAAAGGCCCATTCAAACCAGTCCTGGAAATTCATTTTTGTTGAGTTATTGTTCTTAAATCCCCTGTCTGCTTAGAGCGGGAGCTGTAGTTCCCGCTGCTCGTATAATGCGTTTCAAAAGGAAGCCCTGTTTGTTTACAACAACTCTTTACCTTGCACCCATGGAAGAAGGATTCGAATTACCGGTAGTATATAAAGGCGATGAAATCAGTTTTCCCGGCCGCCTGCTGAATTATGGATACAGTTATAAAATTGAACTGGAAATATTTGGAACGATGCTGTTGTTTGAGCCCGATGAACAACGCAACTTCCGCGCACTCATCGCTCCCGAAGAAATGAATAAACACAAGGAGATTACAGTGGACTTACTGGAAGCGATAGTTAATTCACTGGATGAACTGCTGAAATAAACTATCGTGTTTTTTTTATTTTATGCACCACCCCTCCTTCCCTTTCGCCATTGATTCGGCGTCTGCCCGAAACGCTTGCGAAATTCGGTGATAAAACCGGCGAGTGTTTCATACCCGCTTTGCGAACAAATATCCTTCAGCGGCAGGTCGGTGCTTTCCAGCAGGAATTGCGCATGTTCCATCCGGCGTTGAATGAGCCGGGGGAAAATGCCGATCCCGAAGACTTGCTCATACGCTTTCTTCAGGAAAAAAGTATTCGTGCCCGCCCTTCGCGCAAGATCACGGATCGTATGACTGGCATCCAGGTTCTCAGCAATATACTGGTCGGTCTCGTACACAAACGCCAGTTGCTGCGGACTGAAAGCTCCGGGTTGTATAAAATCGGTCGCACTCACATGATGAAACAATAATTCCCGGATCGCATTACCATAATAGAAGATGCGCAACTGTTCAGCAAAAGGATGAACGAGGATGCCATGGATAGTTTCCAGCATCAGGGCCGGCAGCGGGCGGGGTTGGGTACTGGCGGGAAGCACAGGAAGTCCGAGTTGCTCCAGCAGGGCCGGGGAATAATGAATACGAAAGTACCTGCAATCTTTAGCCGAAGTAAAGGTAGCCTGCACCTGCGGCAGATCGGTCAGCAGGTATTGACCAGGGAATAAGGAAGTATGGCTTCCGTCCGGGTAATTGAATTGCACTTCGCCATGAAGTAATGTCTCCAGCCGCAGCCAGGGTTGTTGTTCCCGGATAGTTAAGCTATAAGTTTCTTCTGCCTGCAATTGCAGCAGCGATAATTGAAACGTGGAATGACTGAACAGATGCAAATGGACAGTCAGCTGGGACTTTGCAGAAGAGAATAGCAAGGCACCAGGGATCTTTGTTCCCCGGAAGCTGCGCGGGTTGGCGGGCTTCAGCCCGATAGGTTCTCCTGTTAGTTGGTTCAGTTCCGTCATGCCTTCGTCCTTAGCGGCTTAATTTCGCAGAATTCGTGGTGCAAGCATTTTGCTACGGATAATTTTTATTTAGCAGAACAACTATGCACCAACTTTATGGACGTTCCGTCCCACCTTCCGGTATCTTCCTCTATCGTCTTTCCTTCTTCCGGACTTTCGGTCTCCCCTTCCATCATCTTCCACCATAAACTATGGACCATGGACAATCGACCATGGACTATCGACCATGGACTATCGACCATGGACCCTCTCCCTACACCACCACCAAATCATGCTTGATCGCATAAATAACGATCCCGATCGCATTCTTCGCCCCGGTCTTCTCCTGTAACTTTTCGCGGTGACTCTCCACGGTGCGGATACTCAATGTTAACTTCGAAGCGATCTCTTTACTGGTATATTGCTGGCACATCAGCTTAATGATATCGAGTTCACGGGGAGTGAACCGCACAATGGGTTGGTTGCGGTAGGGATTAAATTTACTGTCCGCGATCATGCGGGTGAGTTTTTCCGAGGTGGCGCTGCAATAATAGGTATTGCCTTCATAGACAGCCCGCACGGCCGTGAGC
The DNA here is from genome assembly GCA_016786805.1 of Chitinophagaceae bacterium. Lineage (GTDB taxonomy): Bacteria > Bacteroidota > Bacteroidia > Chitinophagales > Chitinophagaceae > CADEDV01. The sequence continues at coordinate 57,879 of JAEUVP010000557.1, forward strand.
AGTTCCTGTTTATTCGTATTCTTCAGTAAATAACCTTTCGCACCGGCTTCCAGCATATCCACGATCAGGCTGTCTTCATTGAACATCGAAAGAGCGATCACCTGCACATCGGGAAATTTTTTCCGGATAGCCTTACAGGCATCAACACCGTCCAGCACAGGCATTTTGATATCAACGATCACGACATCTGGTTTGGCCTCCTCCAAGACCTTGAGCAATTCACGGCCATGCTCTGCTTCACCCACCAGTTGAACTTCGTTCTGGTCACGCAGGAGCAGCTTAAATCCTTCCCGAAAAATTTCATGATCATCTGCGATAGCGATCTTAATACGTGCATACATAATCAAACCTTAAAAAAATTATAAAGGGATCTCGAATAAAAACGCAGATCCTTTGCCCATCTTTGATTCAGTAGTCATCGTACCACCTAAAAGTTCAGTACGGTTCCGCAGGCTCAGCAGGCCCATACCGGAGCCGGGTATCGTACTATCAAAACCTTGGCCGTTATCCCGGCAGAGTACCTTAAACTTGCCGGGGACTTGTTCCATCCGGATCTCCATCAACGTTGCGTTCGCGTGTTTCACCGTGTTATGGATCACTTCCTGCAGTACACGGTACAAGTGGATCATACAATGTTCCGGTATGTCAATCGTGGCCGGGTGTTCAAACACGATTTGCAGCGGGCTGATACTTTTTATCTTACTGATAAATTCTTCCACGGCCACAAGTAATCCTTTTCGAAGCAGGGTACTTGGCATCAGGTCATTGGAAATTTCCCGCATCCTGGCGATCATCTCATCCAGTTGCACACTCGCCGAATCCAATTGTTCCTTGTCCGGGTGCGAACTTTGCGAAGCCAGGTCCACTTTGAACTTGATGACGGAAAGCACAGGGCCCAGTTCATCATGCAGGTCGGCGGCGATCCGGGAACGTTCTTTCTCCATGGCTTTGATCTCCGCCAGTATATTCGCTTTTTGTAACGCGAGGTTACGCCGTTGCTGCCGGATCACCGAGAGCGCAAAAAACCCGATGATCACTCCGATCACCACAGCAGTGATCACGATAGCAGTAAAGATTCTTGCTTCCTGGGCATCCATAAAACAGCGATTGCGTAAATAATATTGACAACTAAATTAACATAGGCCATGATACGATACACTTCAAGCCGGAACGATTTGCTGGCATTCAATCCATAGATCCAGAATATTTCCACCAACAGGGCGTACGTAAAAAACAGGATGAACCCGGTACAGATGATGAATTTCGAATTCTTCAGCAATCCCTTTCGCTCGGCTGCCTGAACTTTGTTGATCATCGTGATACTGAGTAAGACGATCATGAAATACGAAAAAACAATAAAGTAGGAACTGAAACTCCGGATACTGGAAAAAACGAAATTCTCAGCGATCCAGGTGGATAGGATCAGCAGTAACAAAATACCAAAAGACAAGTTACGGTGCCGGAAGATCCTGAAATTGTAAAAGAACCACAGGATCAAAGCTACTTCGATCAGGGTATAAATATTCGTATTGACGGCATTGGAGAAACCTCTTGAAATAATGATCGTATTGATAAGTTCATTGAGCAGTCCTGTCCACATTAATAGAAAGAAAGGAAGATAAGCCCTGTCAGTTCGCCGGAAACGGACAAGGCTTATCATTGCTGCAATCGCAATGGAATAACTGAATAGCTCCACCAGGTTATAATTCATCAGTTCAATTTATCAATCTCCATTCAGGGGTGACTCAGGCGGGCAATCTTCCGGGCAGCGTCGTCCGTTCTCCACGATATCATCCCCGCCCGTCAGGTTGGTTGCCGCACCAACAGCCAGCATATCTTCATTTTTGTCATTAACGGCAACGGCGATAGCATGCACTTTCTGCGAAACGTCCATCCCGTAATAAATACGGATACCTGCACAGCCGCTCTTGGCAAGTAAGGTATCAAAGGTAACCCGGTCAAAGGTCTCACTCAGGGCCAAAATATTCTGGCCCCTGAATTCAGGTGCTAAAATAGTTTCCCGCATGTTGCGGTAAAGCGTGGTCATGTCAACAGCTTGTGGAAGAGAAATGAATTGGCTCATATTGGTTCTTTTTATAGGTGAAAAGATGCCGGCAAATTCAATCGAACCAACTTACCAAACAACCGTATTAATACGGATAGGCACAGGGAGCTTACCACATCCTGACACCTGACTCGGTATTGATTAGCCTCAATGTAACAAGCAACAGGAAATCAACACTAAAACAAATCAAACACAAAAAACGACAATTCATTCCGCACATTATTTCGTTTGTATAGAAGGAGGCCCAGTTCACCCATTTTCAGTAATTCCACGGACAGGTAATTAGTAAAATCAATCCTGTTTATTTCTTTTATCATTTCTTTAAAATAAAACATGTAATTAAAGATGGGGTACAGTTACCCCAAGCTGCCTATTTGTATGGAATAACCCAAAATTCATAAGTATAGAATACTTTGTCGCAAATTCATTTACCAATGGCAAATGAGATCACCTAACATTACCCCTTGCTGTCAAGGTGTCCTCTAACAGTACATTATACATTAAGACTACTTCATCCAACCCTTGTTTAGTTTGGATAAGGATATCCATAACGGACTATTTCATCCTTAATGGCTTTTGGTTGTGAAAATCGAAGGGTATTGATTTATGCAGATTGACAGACAATCCACATACAGTTCCTATTGCACCATATCACTTTATCCGGATTCATCATAGCAAATTTCGTGGCAAGAGCTTGACTGTTGATTTGAAATTCAATACGATCTTAAGGTCTGATCAGGCCCTTTATGACCAGAGGGAATCCGTGAAAATACGGATGTAATCATAATTAAGATTCTTTACATTTAAACGATTTTAGGAATTAGAATCTTTTCAAAAAACCAATTTTTACCGCAATTATTTTTTTTCTCAAAATAGAGAAATATAAAACCCGGTTTTCATTATGTATGGCCCCTCTGGCCTGCATGATATGCTAAATATATGTTTGAAACAAAAAAGTAAATCAACCCAGCTGACAAATTGTCCAAATACAGCCCAACCATTACCTAAGAATTCGCAATACTATAACCATACTCACAGATTATGGCTCTCTTCAAAGATATTTTGGCATTAAGAGAAATCTCAGACAATGTTCTGAGAGGTTATAAATTTGAACAAACTATAAGAGAAATCCAGCCCTGGGATAGAAAACCACCGATAGCTGCCACATTACCATCCGAACAGTTGGATGGCATTTTTCTCTGGAAAGATCAGGCCTATTTAATTGAATCAAAGGCAAAACATGATATCATAACGCCAGGGTCACACGACTGGGAAGACTTTGAATTAAAAATTCGAAAACGGAAAAATACAGTGATCGGATTGTTTTGTTCACTTTTTCCGGTCAGCGAAAAGCTATATGAACATGCAGAACAATTAAACAAAGAAGGGCATTTTGTTATTGTTCTGGCTGGGCACATTTGGGATGAGTTGAATCAGTACCAGCTTCCAATTAAAGACTTGCTGGAATACATGAATTTATTTAGCAGAGTAAAATTTATGGCTAGGCCGCCTGGGATCCAGATAATTCTTGACTGGTGTTACGATAAAGAGACAACTCAAAACAAGATAACTAACTTATGTAAACGAAATTCTTCTACATTCCTGAGGAGACATAAATCGCCATTTCACTCCTCACTATACATAACAAGAGATATTGACATTCAGGTTCATGCATTTTCCAATAACCTAAAACCCTCAACGTTACAGAAGGAAAAAGAGAAGCCAAAACAAATTTGTTTAATACGAGACTACTCAGGCTCTGGAAAAACCACATTATCTCTGGAAATAGCAAGCAGCCAGGAAATATACTGTGGAACTGGCCTTACCGCTAACGAGCAAGATATCGATGAACGATTTGCTGATTTTTTTAAATCACTGGGAGACAACTATGGCTTGCTTGAAATCATCTCATTAAATAAACCGCTGGTCTTTGTAATTGACTCCCTGGATGAGGCTAACCTGGATTTGCAGAAAAAGAAAAAAGAAATTCTTTCCATTCTGAAATTCATTGAAGAGGACCTAAACAATGCTGCTGAATTACTAAATCTGCTTGCCTATCCCTTGCTTGTGATCTTTACTATCAGGGAAGACTACTGGCGTGATTGGGAATCAATATTCGAAGGCCGAAAAAGAAATGATATTAATAAACGAATTTCTTCCTTTGCTACTGATGAGTTACCAAAGGCTATTCACAATTACTCAAAATGTTATAGTTATTCTATAATTAATGAAATAAGTGCAGAATCAAAACGGGTGCTTTCCACACCGATCAACCTGCTTATATTCTCGGAGACATATAAATACTACGGGGATATTGAAATTGAAGAAATTTGGGAAGGTAATGTAATAGACACTTATTTTTCGAGAAAGAAGGAAGATATTTACAAAAGGTACATTCAGGGCTTCACTTCAAAAATATTCTTTCAACTCATTTCTCTGCTGGCCTTCCATACTGTATTAACAAAAAAAAACGCTGTTAGTAAAAACGAAATTGAGTATATAATAAACGTCAACTTCCCGATCCTGAACCCATACAATGACGAAATAATAAATGCGATTGTCTCGGAATTAATACTAATTCAGGATTCTGAAAATCTGAATCAATTAAGATTCCGGCATTCACGATTTATAGAGTTCTTACTTGCATATTACATTGTATCTTCTATTGAGAGAGAACGATCCCTTAACAAACTTGACTACTTTGCAAAAATTTCATTTGAATCAGGTATTGTATTAATGTTCAGGGTCCATGACGACATCAGATTCATTGGGAAAACAAAATTTCCGGAAATAGTTTACCAAATAGAAGACTATTACTCAAAGTCCAATTTCTTTATGTCAAAGAAATTATTGCGTCTCCGGTCGGATCTATCAGTGAGCCTGACAACAGGGAAAGAGGATGTTGAATTGATATTGCGAAATACAAATAGCAATGACCCGGAATTGATTTCAAATGCCTATTTCGTAATTGTGGCAAAAGCTAATCATCAACCGCAGGAAACGGTTTTGAACTTATTTATTGCATCATTTAAGAGTTGTCCAAAACTCAATGAAAGGTATAAACTGATCGCTAAACTCGAGTATCATAATCTACTGCTGCATGAAGCAGTCTTGGATTGCATACTCCTTTCGAACCTTAGCAAGGATTGGGAGGTGTTTTTGGGACTTATCTTAAAAAACCGGCTAAATAAAGAATTCAAAGAGTTGTGGGAGCAATCGGACAGCAATACAAAATTGGAGAAAATTATTAAAAGCACCTTTACAGAAGATTGGCGTCAGGTTATAAGACTCAGAAAGTCAATTTTAGAAAACACAATAATGGTTTTGGGAGAGCTTGAGGATTGAAAAGCTCACAACCCGGAAAGCATTTTTTTTATATGGACCTGGATAGGGAAGTGTTCAGGTTTTTCTACCATATAAGGGCATCCTCATTTTTTTACAACTTACAGGAAGGGGTCTGAGGACCCGCATATACGAGTATTTGTGGAAATATTTATTACAAAACAACTGAGTCCAACCTTTTACAATGTAATGAGATATTCCCGTTTGGATTTACCACGATAAGAACTATTATCTCCTGCTCTCCACTCCCTAAATTAGTAATGCAAAAATGGTTTCCAAATCAAATGCAGGGCTCATGCACGCTAAACAAATGTTAGGGTTACAGAGGATCATTCCCTACCCCCTGATCACATACTCCACATAACAACTTCCCTGGGCAAAACTGTTCGTAAACTCCTTTTTTTCTTCCCGGGTCAGTTGTCCCCGCAGTTCCTTGGCTTTCGCAGCCGTTACCACACCCTGGTCGGTTCTGATCAATCTCCCCTTTGTTTTATCAATAAGTACTTTGTATAAAGGCTTGGCCGGAAAATTGGTCGAGCCTCCCCATTCCTCCGGTATCGCATTCTGAATTAAAGGCATCATCGCAACGAGGTCGGGACTCTTGACATATTCCAGCCCGCTCACCGAAGCAGTTCCGTTATGACTGCCATGGTGTCCCACTTTATAAAACACAGTATGGTTCAGTAATTCAACAGTGGTCTTGCCACCATTGTCTTTTAGCTGTTGACTGACATCCGGTTTATGCCATCCCATCCAGTTCCCGGATTGTGCATCACCTGGCAACAGGATCACCCGGCCGCTATCTTCAAATTCAATCGCCATGGCTAAGCTGGTATTATTCGTCAATCTCGTGGCTTTTAAAGCAATCGAAGCAGAGGTTTCCAGCCAGTCGGTTTCGATCTGCCGCCACGCAAAGGCTTCGGAATTGTAAACCTTATTGAATGCCCGGATAGCAGCCGCATCCATAAGGAATTCATCCGCAAAAGGGGATCTGCCTTCCACCAGGTCGATCCCTGTATTTAATAGTCGCTCTTCTTCGGGCATTTCACCTTCATCGGTGGGGCTGTTCATCGCCAGGTGGTACATTTCCTCATCTTTCAGGGCGATCTTGAAAAACTTCATGTCGCGGTCCCGTGGAGGACCCAGCATAAAAAACTTCATGCCTTCGGCACCGGTAATATCTTTAATAACCTCACCGGGTAGCCGGTATTGAATTTTTCCCTTATTCCGCACATAGTCCATTGCCTGGTCATTGGTGGGCTTGGCCCCCTTGAGGGCTTTTTGGCCAGGTTCAAAACCTAATTCAAAATGAACCAGGTTACGGGTGTTTTGCATGCTCAGTTTTCTCTTTTCCAGGCGTTTTCCGGCATCCTTAACCGGGGGTAAAACTTGGTTGGTATTCCCCATCACCTGCAGGGCACGGTCAGCATGGTCCTGTAAACGGGCCAGTGTCTTTCCGAATTTAGTTTTCAAAACTTTGGCAACTGCATCATTCTTATTTTCGATCCAGCTCATCCAAACATCCTTGACAGTGATCTGGTCAAATATTGTCTTTGCCTGGTTAAAACCAGATACATGATCAAGATGCTGATGAGTCACGACCAGCAGGTCTAATTTCCCGCCGCAGGTCTTTTGAATATCCAGCACCGCGGGACTGATCTTCGCAGTACTCGTACTGAAACCACCACAATCGATTAGCATACTAAAACTCGTTTGACCCTGCTTCTGGAATAATAATAACAGGCAATCGCCCACCGAACCGGTATCATACATCCGGAATTTAATCGCATCAACTTTACTCATAATACAGCATTTTGAGGTTCATGAATAGCAGCAAAAGGTTCCGTACTCCCAGGAGGTGCAAAGCCGATCTTTTCAGCATAGTCTCCAAGCATACAGCGGTATTGCATCGCAATTCTCCAGGGATGATACGCAAGGACCCTACGACCGCGGGTAGTCTTCATCGCAGGATCGAAAATGGGTTTGCAGATTGCATGTTTCAGCATTAGGTCATTCAGGTCAAAGATCAGGGTACAGCCCCCGCGAAAGGTAAACCGGTCCAGTTCATCGTTGGTCTTACTTTTTGTATAAGGGACATAAAGCTTCTTGTCCCCCGGCGCATCCTTTACCATTACAGTGCATCGTTGCATAAGCGTCATGATGATCTGGTTCTGTACCTGGCCATCGGGTCCGGTGCGGTTATGCATCTTTAAGGAATGTAATTCGATCGAAGGCACATCAATAGCAGCGCCATCCTGGCGGTTCATACGGGAATGACCGATACCCAGTTTTTTGAATGAGGAGGAGAAGACCAGGCCGGTGATATTTTCAAACAACTTCGGATTTTTCCAGAATACTTTCTGGCCAAACAGGTACCGGTAAAATCCCGGCTGGTCTTCTTCATCATTACCGGTAATAAAGTCCTGCGTAATGTCGAAAATTTGCCGGCGGTCGGTCTTATAGGCCAGTTGTTCCTTGAACTTTCGCAAGTAATCGCTGATCTGTTTCATGAACCCGGTTTTATCTGCCGTTTCCGGCAATACATTATAACAGAGTGTATCAACAGATAAATTGGGAACGCCTTCAGGGAAAATACCGCGCTTGCGGAATGCATTGATAAATGCGATGCGATAATGGTGATCATCATTCAGCACTAATTCTTTATCGGCCGTGATCAGGGCACGCAGGTAATCGCCGTAATTCAGGTCAACAGGCGGGCAATAATCAAGGGCTCGTACACACATACATAAAACATGGGAAGCAGCCTTGGAAGCTTCATCCGCAAGCCGCCCCACTAGGTCTGGATGGATATCACCTGCAGGCATCACGCCAGTTCCACCGGTCGCTATACGAAGCAGGTCGGCCGTCCTGTTCTTATAGATAGCGACAAAGGCATCGAAGACAGCAGAGACAAGCAGGGCCCCGCGGTCATGACATTCGATCATGGTTTCATAATCTGCAGTACTCGGTACTTTCGGAATCCAGGTACCGTTGGCATCAGTGGTACCGATGGCATCCCGGAGAGAATGGTACTCTCCGGTACTCTGTCCAAATTCGACAGCTAATTTCCCAAGCATGCTTTCGGCATGCAGCTTTCCCTGTGTTTGCCGTATTTCATTCTTCACGATTTCGGGATATGTAAAATGTTGCAACAGGGCAATGATATCAGCGAATCCCTCATGGAAACCAGCCATATCGGGATGCGATGTTTCCATATAGCGAGGGTACATCCCATCCAGGATGGCATGGGTCGTTTCATGGGCAATGATATCATGGGAAAGACAGGAATAGACAATACCACCCGGCAAAAAAGTTCCTCCTTTGGCAGGAGTGGCATTATAATAACCAAACAACAACGCTTTCCGGTCAGGACTATAATAGGCATTTTGTTCCCGCACAGCATGGGGGTAGACCAGCAGTTTCTCCACGAATTCCGTGTACATCTTTCCCTTCCGGCCATTCTTCTCTTTCCTGAATTTCTGCACATTGCTCCACATCACTTTACGCCCCAGTGCCATCTCAAAATTTTTAATGGTGTTCATCACCACGGCATAGACCATTTGCTGGTGAAACTGCGGGTTCGTTTCACTTGGCGTCAAGCCATCCGAAGCCAGTATGGATGGCTCATTTAGATCAACCGGCTTATACACTGCATTGCTCGCGGGGTCACGGTCGATCACTTTAATATAATCGCCTTCCGGGCCCGGTAGCAACTGAACTTCCCAGGGAATTTTATAGACGATCTCATTAATATCAGCAGTGCTCAGGTTAAGGGAAGTACTCGGATCGAAAGCATATCCTTTGAGTTTCCTGAACGGGGGTCTGTTACCTGGCATAGTAGATGATTAAATTTGAAACAAAAATTATTAGTGATGTACTATTGAAATAAGGACGGACAATATAATTTCACCTGCAACTCTGTTAGCGCTTCCGCTTGTTTGATCAGGCAATCAACTTCTTGTTTCGAAAGTGCTGTCAGGTTAGTACTGACCGAACGGGCAATCTTCTTTTCCTCCGGTGTAGGTTTAGGTATAGCATCATATCCCAGCCGGTTTTTTAAATAGGTAGTGATCTCCGTTTCATATTTCCGTGGAGCTGCAACCCACTCTGGCTTGAGCTGGTGGGCATCAATTACAAACCGGGTAATTTGTTGTTTATCCAGGTTGGTAATGAATCCGCTGATACAATTTTCTGTATCCCAGCCAAGCGAAAAATAAGCAACCTGTTTATTGACAGTGGAAGCATTATCATACACATTACGGACCATCTGGCTTTTTTTGATTCTTGACATAAATACATTCACCGTTTCCATCAGCAGGGAAAAAGTATTTTTAAAGGACATTTCACCCGAAGATCCACAGCCTGCATCACTGGTAATCACAATGCCACAGTTATACTGCCCGCTTTGCATCACTTTATGGATTCCCTGGTTATCATAAACACCGCCATCCACTAATACAGGGTGTACTTTACCTGCTTCAGCCTCATCGTCGAAGAATTCTTTATCAATAGTAACTGGTGTAAAAGCAAATGGCACGCAACTGGAGGCCATGACAGCTCGGGCTAACGGGTACTTGGCAGGCTTGAACTTTATCGGATCATCCATATACTGGTAAGTGGAGTCCTGCATCCAGTCCTTGGAAAAAGAAAAGGGCTTTGCCGTTTGCAGGTTCGTTGACCCGATCACAAGCGTAGGTTGATCCGGCAACTGTCCCAGCATAAAATGCTGATAGAAAAATTCATCATAGATCTGTTCGATCCGTTTACTGATCGGGAATAACTGGAATTGAAACTTCAATAATACAAGTAGTAGTAACACAATGGCAATAGGAAATAGCCATGCATAGGAAGTGAACAGGAAATAACCGGAGCCAATAAACAACAGGAGAAAAACCAGGAAACGAAGCCCCATCCAGGACAACAAAATTCTCTTGATGACATTCTTTGTTTGCAGCCCCGAATACAAATCCTGGTAAAAGGCATCAAAGTCACCCTTTCTTGAACAATAACAGGCACCGGTAATGGAACCACCCGAGATCGTCGAAATGACGTTAACCCGGGAAAGAATACCCAACTGCTCTAATTTTTTTAAAGTACCGAGGTGAAAAGCAGTGGCGCGGTAACCGCCACCGGATAAGGCAATGCCAATACGATCTTGGTGAAAGGACATGGTTCAGTGGTTTGGTTGAAGGAAGGTCGCAATAATTTATCAATTCCGGCATCCGTGTAAATACCTAATTTACGGTTGTGGATTCAGCCGGGAACTGTAGCTGATAAATGAAATTGAAACTTTAACTTCGGAACATGAAGTTCCGGTTATCGTTATTTGCAATTGTAGTATTGGTTCTTGCAGGTTGCAAAAAAGATCCCCCTGCTCCACCTGCTCCTGCTGTTGCCTCCTTCACGATCAACTGTGCGGCCGTAACGGTGCAGGGAACTTATACGGGTGGTTTAACATTGAACAATACAAATACTATTACTGTTCCGGTGAATGTAACACAGGTGGGAACCTATTCGGTGAGCACCGCCACGATCAACGGTATTACATTTTCCGGATCAGGTTCATTCAGCACTACGGGTAAGCAGTCAATAACTTTGCAGGGAACCGGTATCCCTGTCAATAACAGTACGTATTTTTATTTGATATCCGCAGGAGCAGCAACCTGCAGTTTTCCAGTCTCCATCATAACTGCTCCCTCCGGCAATTTCGACAATGATCATATGTTGTTCGGTAATCCCAGCCGTGCTGCTACAATCATTGACAGCACCCGCAATTACCTGTTGCGCAAACAATACTATGCACTTTCGTATAATAAAGACCGGGGCACACCTAACTGGGTCAGCTGGCATTTGTTTCAGAATGATCTCGGCAGTACCTCCCGGCAGGATGATTTCCGCACCGATAATACCTTACCTGCTGGCTGGTACCAGGTTCCCGCCAATGCGTTTTCCGGCAGTGGTTTTGACCGTGGCCACAATTGTCCTTCGGGCGACCGCACGTCCTCGGTGGATGCGAACTCCTCCACGTTTCTGATGACCAACATGATCCCGCAGGCACCGGTGATGAACCAGGGAATTTGGGCGAACATGGAAGACTCCTTACGCAGGTTGGTGAACCAGGGCAATGAAATTTATATCATCATGGGTTCATATGGTACCGGTGGTACGGGAAATAACGGGCCAGCGACAACAGTGAACGGCGGCAATGTAACGGTACCATCCACAGTCTGGAAAGTGGCCCTGGTCCTTCCCAACGGCAACAATGACAGCAGCCGCGTGGATAACAACACAAGACTCATTGCAGTAAACATCGCGAACTCCAACAGCTCAACAGGAAGCTGGAAAAATTACCGCACCAGTGTCGATGCGATTGAAGCCGCCACCGGGTACGACTTATTGGACCGTCTTGCCCCAGTGTTACAGGGTGTGATCGAAGCGAGGGTGGATAATTTGTGACCTGATTTTTTTCAATTCTATTTTCTTCGACAGTACGGGCAGGCAGTTAAAGTTAATATCATTGAACTGAATTGCTTGTTGCTACATGCAACACTTATAGAGCCTTCATACCCATGCGATGATTTCAAAGTACATACCATTCGAAAGAAGAGATTCCGGAACTATATAGGCCCGCAGCACCCGGATGAATTGTACCTGGCTTAGTCAATGAGTCAACGGAAACTATTTCTTTGCTATACCTCAACTCGCACCGGCAACACAACTTATATCCAAACAAGCAACAGGCAAGTTTGATAGCATCTTTCATTTGTATTCCGGTATTATCCGGTCACCCCTACGGTATTAGTACGGATAAAATTCTCAAACACTGCCCTTACTTTTATTTCTATATACAAAGCCAGCTAAACCTAATTCACCAACACCAGATCAATATGAACAATCGCAGTATTCAAATGACACCTGAGTTTTTACGGCAGTATGGGCTCAGTGCAGACCCTCCTCCTTCCAATTCCCTGTTCTTTCAATTATGGAATGCCAACATTGCCGTGGCAACTTCGGCCTTGAATACCGCTTTCATACAGGGCATAAAAAACGGGAACCTGGACCCGGTTAAGTATGGAGCCTTTAATGTTACAGATGCGTACTATTGTTACGAAGGGGCCGAAGATTACCTGGTGGCAGAGAGCCAGGCGACCGATCCTGTACTCCGGGCATTCCTGTTGAAGAAATACAATTCGTACCTGAAGTATAACCAGACTTTTACTTCAATATGGCACCTGCGTGATGCAAGCGGGGTCGTGCCGGTGCCGGTGGTGCAGGCTTATGCACAGTTTGAAGAACAGGTGGCCTCCCACCAATTGCCCATCTACATGCTGATCACCATGATCCCTTGTGAGTTCCTCTGGTACTGGCTGGGTAACCAACTATCCCCCGCAGCACCGGGTAATTTATATGCACCCTGGATCAATGGCAACAATGATCCTTCCGGGGCCTATGCAATGGGTAATTTCTTGCAAACGTACCAGCAACAAAACCCGGTGGATGTGAATCTCGCTTTGCAACTCTATACACAGGCGATGAACTTCGAATTACAAAACTTCCAGGCAGCAACACAATAGAAAATTATTCGCTCACCGGTGATTCAACACCAACAACAATTTACCATGGCACAAAAAACATTCAACATAGATGCATTCCCCCAAGGTTATTTTATGAGCTGGTTCGTAACCACACAGGCAGCTTTTACCGTGTCTGCATCCCTGAGTGACAGCAGCGGTACTTATTTCTCCGGAACAAAGACCAGTATGAATATTGAACCTCCCCTTGCACAGGGCGCAGCCAATATTGGCGGCACCAATCTTGTATTGAACATTAATATCCCGCAATCCGAAGCAATACTCAACAGTATAAATTCGTATAACATCACGAACCCTTCCGGCAATATCGTCGGGTATGGGTATAACATTTGTATTGAAGACGGTACCGACAATGATTTCAATGATGTGAACATCGCCCTCGTGGCATGGAAGTCAAAAGGATAAAGATTAACAGTGTCTTCCGGAACACCGGGCCGGGTTCTTTACCATAGCTTACCTGGCCCGGCCCCGGAAAATCATTTCCCTGCCAGGGAAACCCGGAAGAAAAATAAAACAAAAGCAGTTATTATAGTACTGCAGGATATCCGGGATATGATCTTCACCTGCCACCGAAGATGTAAATATTCCTACACAAAGCTGCAGCCTAATGCAACGCAATGATTGAATGCGATGTCAGGGGGTTACGGGAATCCTTTTGTATTTCACAATTGTTTTGATCTTAACCCTGTCCCTGACCATGCAAAAAGGTTTACCGCATAATACCTATTACCAGATTTTGAATTAACCCGGATGAGAACCATAACACTTGTAACAGGGATATTACTATGCCTGTGCAGTTCCTGTAAAAAAGAATTCAGCAAAGAATGCGAATTGATTCCGGCACAAATCATCAAATTTGATTGCGACCGGGTAATACTTGAATTGGAAACATCGAAGACTTTTGGCGACAGGGAATGGACCGATGTACTCAGCGGTGAAAAATTCAATAATGTGGTCTCTTTTTACGATATCTGTTTAATGCAGCAGATAACGAATGGAGAAAAAATAAAGTTGTATGTAAACCTGGAAGAGGATAAGGGAAATGCGGTTCCCGGATGCCGCGGGTGCCAGGCCCTTTCACTAAACCCTCCCAAATCAAAGGTCATTCTAACTAAAATCCGCAAAACACCTTGCGGCAGGTGAGACGATGGAATAATTTACAATGCTGGTAAAATGATTTCGTTCGCCTTGTAGCTGGCTACTCATTAGAATGTAGAAAAAAAGATTCTTGCTGCTTCTCAAATTGCAGGCATTTGACAAGGCCGGAAATTGAAACAACCAGCTACATGCATTCGTATATATAAAACCGGTTTAAGTATACCGAAATCAACGTCAAATTACTGCGAACAACACTTTTGAAATTACCTTTGCAAACTCAGACTTAATAAGTCCGATTGCATACTTAAGCCAGGTAATTCCCGGCTTGCAGCCAAAATTTTCTTGAACATATTGTTTCTTAACAGAAGTTAACTGGTAATAAAGACAGTCACCTTTTCTTTGGAGCTGCTAATAATTAAATAAAAAAAAATGAACGACATCCATCCCGTTGGGCTTGGTTTTTTCATCACAGGGCCAGGATGAAAATTTCCAAACAGTACTTAAAATGCTGGCAGATTTCCATTGTTTTGTTCTTCCGGAGACAATCACAGACAAGCCAGTTTTACACCCGCAGAAATTTGAACGACACAGCAATGTCTTTACAAGAACCGGTCCGGGTCAGTAAAACCTAAGGGAACTGTTGCTACATACATTTTACTGCAAGTCCGGCCCCGGGTTTAGCAACCTAATACAGATTTAGAAACCATAAAATAACATCCTGAAAATGAAAATTTCACTTCTACTCATTGCTCAATTTTTACTACTCATTTCCTATTCACAAAGAACACCGGGGTCCGAACCGGTAAATCAAAAAGTCACTATCAGTGGTACCATTAAGGATCGCAGAACTGCAGAAACAATTTTGGGAGCCTCCATTTATATCACGGAACTAAAACAGGGAACCACTTCAAATGAATATGGATTTTACTCCCTGACCGTACCCGCTGGTACATATACAATTCAAATCAGTTATTCAGGATTTACAACAGAGGAGGATAGTATAGTACTAAGAGAGAATTATAAAAAGGACTACCACCTGTCTGAAAGCACAAAAGAATTACAGGCCGTCATTGTTTCATCTTCTAAGAAAAGGTCCGAAATAAGAAACACGGAAATGAGTGTAAACAAACTCTCTGTACAAACGATTAAGTTAATGCCCGTCGTTTTAGGGGAAACAGATATTCTAAAATCCATTTTGCAACTCCCGGGGGTTACCAGTGCTGGGGAAGGCCAGTCAGGCTTTAATGTAAGAGGGGGTTCCGCTGACCAGAATCTTATCTTGTTGGATGAAGCCACCATTTATAACTCTTCCCACCTGTTTGGATTTTTCTCCGTATTCAATGCGGATGCGATTAAGGATCTGAAATTATACAAGGGCGGAATACCAGCCCGTTTCGGAGGCAGGCTGGCATCAGTTTTAGATATATACCAAAAAGATGGCAATAGGGAGAAATTTAAAGTTTCAGGCGGAATTGGTTTGATCTCCAGCCGGTTATTGGCAGAAGGTCCTATCAATGAAGGCAAAGGTTCGTTCCTTGTTGCCGGCCGGGGTTCCTATGGTCACCTGTTTTTGAAACTGGCCAACAATAAAAACTCAGCTTATTTCTATGACCTGAATACCAAATTCAATTATGCATTGAATGCTAAAAATAAACTGTATTTGTCCGGTTACTTTGGACGTGACCTTTTCGACCTGAACGGGGGTTTTGTAAACATATTTGGCAACTCATTTGGAAACCTGCGCTGGAACCATTTATTCTCTGATAAATTGTTTTCCAACTTGTCGCTGATTTACAGCGATTATTACTACGGCTTAAAAATTGATGCCCTTGGTTTCAATTGGACCAGTGGAATTAAAAATTTTAATGTAAAGTATGACTTCAAACATTACCTGGGCAATTCGGCAAGACTGACCTATGGCCTGAATGCACAGTACTACCAATTCAACCCTGGAAAGATCGTACCCCTGGATGAAGAGTCAGGTTTTAACATTTCACAACTCGATAAAAAATATTCATTCGAACCAGCTGTCTATTTTGACGCTGATCAGAATATCTCAAAACGTCTTACGGTTACCTATGGTATGAGATACAGCATGTTCTATCGCTTAGGTAAGCAGGATGTAAATATTTATGCCAATAACCAGGCCGTTAAATTTAATAGCAATTTCGGGATCTATGAAAAAGCTGTTCCAATTGGTAAAAAAACATACGGTTCCAATGAAACGATTGCAAAATTCAACAACCTGGAACCAAGGCTTGCTTTATCCTATGCGTTCAATGATGCACAATCTGTTAAGGTGAGCTATAACAGGATGACCCAATATTTGCATCTAATATCAAATACTAGTTCTCCCACCCCGTTGGATATCTGGTCGCCGAGTGACCAGTTTTTTAAGCCGCAAATATTGGATCAATGGGCCATTGGCTACTTCCGGAACTTCAGGGATGATGTCTATTCCTTGGAAATTGAGTCCTTTTATAAAAAGATAAAAAATAAGGTAGACTACATTGACGGAGCAGATCTGATTGTCAATAATTCATTAGAGCAGGTAATACTAAATGGTATTGGCAGGGCTTATGGTGTGGAACTGCTGGTAAGAAAAAACTCGGGAGCTCTTTCGGGTTGGTTAGCTTATACTTTATCAAGAACAGAGCAGAAAACGCCCGGCAGATCAGCCATTGAACCAGGAATTAACAACGGACAATGGTACAAATCAAATTTCGACAAAATGCATAATGTCTCCATAACGGGGATCTATAAAAGAAATGCAAAATGGACCTTTGGCGCCATATTTACCTTACAATCAGGCCAGCCGGTCACTTACCCGAATGGCCAATACACTTACCAGGATATAACAATACCTGATTACGGTCTGCGTAACGGCAATTCCCTGCCACTTTTTCACCATTTAGATCTGTCTGCAACTCTTACACCCCGTAAAAATAAAAATAGAATATGGAAGAGTGAATGGGTCTTCAGTATCTACAATCTCTATAACCGCAATAATGCTGCTTCTATAAACTTCCGGCAAAACAGTGAAACTGGCAAAAATGAAGCAGTAAAATTTTCAATATTTGGGATAGTACCCGGGATAACCTACAATTTTAAATTCTGATAAAATGAAACAAATGCTCAATAAAATATCAACCTGTCTTTCAATGATGTCACGTATAACATTAATTTCCCTTTTTTCAGCGATAACCCTGGCTGGGTGCGAAAAAGTAGTGGATGTTAATTTAAAAACTGATCCGCCCAGGCTGGTCATAGACGCTGCCATCAACTGGGAAAAAGGGACGCCCGGAAATCTGCAAACTATAAAACTCACCACGACAACCGGCTACACCCAGCAAACAATACCCTCAGCGGACGGGGCAACAGTAACAGTAACCAATAGCGCAAACAGGGTTTTCACGTTTACCGAAATCCCCAATACGGGTAAGTATACCTGCACAGATTTTATTCCCCAAATAAATGAACGCTACAAATTAAAGGTCCTGTATAAAGGGGAAACCTACATAGCAGAAGAAACTTTGATCGTTACACCTGCTCTTAAAGATGTGGAACAAACAAATGACTTGGGAATAAACAACGACGAGATCGGGGTCAAAGTAAATTTTAAAGACACAGCTAATCAACGGAATTTTTACCTGCTTCGCACTGATTTTTCAGAAAACCCCTTCCCGGAGTTTCAACTTTTTGATGATCGGTTTACAGACGGGAACATAATGTCCTGGCTGTACTCGCATACAAAATTAGCTAAAGGCAAGATACTCAACTTTACCCAGTATGGAATTTCAGAAAATTACAATAATTATATGTTTTTGTTGATCAACGCCTCTTCAGGTGGAAGTAATGGACCTTTCCAGGTAATACCAACCAAAGTCAGGGGTAACATCATTAATCAAACGAATAGTAAGAATTACGCACTGGGATTTTTCAGGTTAAGCGAAATGACCAAATTACAGTATACGATTCAATAGGTTTCTAAAGAAGGGTAAAAACCACATATTGGCTTTTACCCTTCTTATTACAATAACGGTAAGCCCGTTATCCTTTCTCTATGAATTATTTCAGAAGGACAAGAGGGATTATCGTAATCATAGTTGAGTAAGGTATAGTTTTACTCCCCCCCATTACCTGGAGTTGTATATTAGAATTAAGATCAGAACAACTCCGGCTGGTTATCCTCCGCTTTCGGTTTCACCCATTCCATTTCCACACTCTTGCTGTAATCCACCAGTTTGGCACCGACTGCTTTCCAGCCCATCACTTCCACCATCTTCGCAATCTTGAATTTAGCTTTTCTTATT
>JAEUVP010000019.1 GCA_016786805.1 Chitinophagaceae bacterium
CTTTTTTTAGTACTGGCGCATTTTTGTTTCTGGCATGTCACCCAGGGAAAAGACCTGATGATCATTGCGCTGGAAGATAAAGGCCATCTTATCTCCCCCGTTTTTTTCTGTTTCATATTATCACTCATCTTCTGGGTCATCGTTACCTGGTATAGCACCCGTATTGTAGCAAGGGCCAAAGATTTCCAGGACCCGGACAAACATGAGATCTGGAAAATATTCCTGGTGCAAACACCGAGGGTACTTGCTTTTACCTGTATCACCATCATCTTACTGGCTTTTTTACAATTAGAAAATTCTCCTTACCCGGAATGGCCCACCTGGCTATGTTATGTTTTACTGGCCCTGAGTTATGCCTGGTATTATGGTATCTATTATTTCTGGGAATGGTTCCTGGCGCAGCGGGATATGCCCAAAAAGAAATGGCTTTTCTTCCTGCGGAGCACCCGGTTCACAGCCTATGCCATACTGGGTGCATCTATCCTTTCTGTTGTTTTCATCAAAACCTTCTGGACACTGATCATCTTCCTGCTCAGCTTACAGGTTGGATTAGTGTTGTTATTAATTCTGCGGAGAGAAATTGATACCGCTAACCAGATCGGCGAGATCGGTGAATCAGAAGATAAGCCGCTTGTTTCTTCGAGGTCGGGTGTCTTAAAAAAAATAAAATACATCATCATTCATAAAGAAGACCGCCAGTATTTCAAACTATTTCAATGGGTCAGTTTTTTTGCAGTGGCAGTTTATATTATAACGATCAACTCCCTGGACATCTCCATCCTGATCGGCAGTTTTCCTTTCTTACTATTAGCTTTTGGGGTGTTGCTGGGCATCGGTAATATTATTGCCACCGTTTCTGTGCTGGCCCGTTTTAATTTTCACCTGCTATTTTTTATCTTTTCATTGTTACTGGGCAAATTTGTTGATCCGCATTTCACAGAACTAACTACTAAAAAAGAAACGGCAACCAGGTTCAGCGAACGGCAAACACTGAAAGAGTATTTCACCAATTGGGTGAATAACCCGGTTAGAAAAAACGTTCTTGATGACACCACGATAAAAAGATATCCTGTTTATTTTGTGATCGCCAATGGCGGTGCTTCCCGTTCAGGTTATTGGGTGGCTTCTATTTTATCTAAACTACAGGATACTACCGGTGGCAAATTTGCCGATCATCTTTTTTGTTTATCCGGTGCTTCCGGCGGCAGTGTAGGCAATGCCACTTTTTTCAACCTGCTGCGTAATAAAGAACAGCTTATTGCAAAAGACACATCACAACAGCGGTACTGGAAAGCCGCTACCCGCTACCTGGAATCAGATTTTTTAAGTTATACCCTTGGCCGCTTACTGGGCCGTGATATTTTCCGGCACACAGTTCCGGCCTTCAGAAAATATACCCGTGACCGTGCGCAGGCATTGGCGTATTCACTGGAAAAAGCTCCCGGCGAAGACTGTTTTTTATACAACAGCTTTGCAGATCCCTTCTCTTCTTTTATGACAAAAAGGGGCAATACCAATTATTCCCTGCCTGTTCTTTGCGTGAACACCACCCGTATGCAGGACGGAAGCCCGGGAGTGATCAGTAACATCAGTGTTAAAGAAAATTATTTTAATAAAAGAGTGGATGTCCTCAGCCTCTTAAAGGATAAAGGAGCGAAAGATGATGAAGATATGAAACTGAGTACCGCCGTGGTACTGGGGGCCAGCTTCCCTTATCTCAGTCCTGCCGGCCGTATTGATAATAAACCCTGTGACAGTTGCGAGACCGAATCACATTATTTTGTGGACGGAGGTTATTTTGATAATTCTGGCGCCGGTGTGGTCAATGAAATGCTGATCGCTATGAACGATATGCTGAAAGCAGATTCTGCGCTGAAGAAATATGCCGGTAAACTGGAGTTCTTTGTATTGCATATCACCAACAATGATGTGAAGAACAGTAAACTCAGCCGCATCAACCCTTTTACCAATGACCTGCTGTCACCGGCACAAACGATATTAGGTTCCTATGGTACACAAACACTGGTGAACGATCAGCGGTTGAAAAATTTTCTTTCTTCCATCAACCAGAATGATACCACCCACTATATTAATATTGACCTCTACAGCGGGGAATACAACCGGAAATTTTCTATGAACTGGGTTATCTCTGATTTTCAGCGGGGATTAATGAATGATAAATTGCTGAGCAATAAAAATTTTGCCCGGGAATGTGAGAAGATGATACAATGGAAATACTGACCGCTATGCAACAACATTGTTTTTTCTGCAACCAAACCAATGAACCGGTTCATGTACATGGCCATTACCAGTGCCCTGTTTGTCATATCAATATACTCCCCTGCTGCGATGGCGATAATTGCGAGACCAATCATTTATTACAAACCAAAGCAATTGCAACAGAAAGTATAATACCATCAGTAAGCTCTCCCAACCGTATCACAGGCGGCTTTGAGTAAGGAATTGCCATCCACGGCATCCTGCCATTTTTCCCATAGCATCACACCATTAGCAATATCCTTCGCCAGTTTGGCTTTTCGTTTTACGGTGTACTGGCCGTTATAGTAAATAGTATAGTTCGTGAATCCCCCCGCCGTTACGGTTGCGGAATCATACAAAGGATTACCTCCCTGCGATAAGATCGTTTTATAAGTCAGTACCGTATTGGTTTGAGTGATGCCACTTGGTCTTCCATAAGCGGGCAATCCCAGCACAGTTTTAGAAGCCGGCATTCCTCTTGTCGTAAGCCAGTAGTTCAAACAGGTTTGTGCCAATGCATAATCACTGTGATGACGATACGGCACGGTTGTATTGAAATCATCATAGGCCATGATGTTGAAGAAATCGGTATAAGCGAAGATCTCATTTTTGATGGCATCTCTTATTCCGCCGGCATATTTACCTGCCGTAACCGCAGCCGAAAGATAATACCGGGCATCACGGTGTAGTGAATCTGACAACTCCTTCATCAATGCAGTGAATGTAACATCCGTCCCATCAGTAGTGGTGGGGAATTCCCAGTCCATATCCACGCCATCAAAATTATACTGTCGCACTTTGGCCATCACATCTTTAACAAACGTATTGCGGCCCGCTGCCGTAGCCGCCATATTCTTAAAATTCGTTTTACCATCACCACTTCCGTCATTGATACCCACAAATATTTTAGCATTATTAGCTCTTGCTTTCAGGATCACTGCATCCAGTGTGGCCGGGCTGTTCACCGTCAAGGTGCCCGTTGCATTGACGCCAAAAAAAGCATAGATCACCACATTGGTCATCCTGAATTTTATATCGGGTACATCGGCCGGGTTGCGATACGAAGGAAAATAACCCACTACATAATATCCAAAAGAAGGAGGTGCCTGTATCACCGCACAGGTAAATGAAGTGACCGAAGTGGTACAACCTGTTGCTGCACCGCTTGCATTCTTAGGTTGCACATACCAGTATAAAGACTGGCTGGTGGCAAAAACAGGAACAGTATAATTATAACTGGTGCCGGTTACATTATTGGCGATGAGTGCAGCGGTAGCGGCAGTCGCACCCAGGTAAATATCATAACTGGCGGCACCCGTTACGGCGGTCCAGCTCAGTGTCAGCGGCCCTGTAGTAACAAAAGACCCGTTGGCCGGTGCTGTATTGGCCGCACAACCCGGCACGGCGGGCGGAGGCGGCGTGGGTGTACCACTGTCTTTTTTGCTGCAAGATGCTAAGACAATAACAAGTAACAGAACAGGGATAAGAAATCGTAATAAGGATCGCATAGTAATGGTTTACCGCTTCAAAATACAACATTTGACGAATCTCATACCGGGCTCAACCCAATTTTCAGTAGGTTTGCTCACTAAATTTTTCAGTTATGAAGAAGTTATTCCTGACGATTGTACTATCCGTATCACTGTTCTTTAAATCCTTCGCTGATGAAGGTATGTGGCTGCCCTTATTATTAGGCCAGCAGGTATATAATGATATGGTCAAAAAAGGGTTGAAACTGACCAAGGACCAGTTATATCATATCAATAAAGCTTCGCTGAAAGATGCGATTATCATTTTTGGAGGCGGCTGCACCGGTGAGATCGTGAGTGCAGAAGGTTTGATCTTTACCAATCACCACTGCGGGTATGATGCCATCGCTAATGCAAGCTCCGTTGATCATAACTACCTGCAGAATGGTTTTTATGCAAAAAATAAAGGAGAAGAAATTCCTACTTCGCTTTCTGTGCAGTTTCTGCTGCGCATTGATGATGTGACGGCACTGGTACTTGATTCCTTAAAAGGATTGAGCGGTGCGGAAAGAGTGCAACGGCAGGGGGCGATACTTGCTAATATCAATAAAAGAATGAGTGATGCTACACAGAATATCGAAACAAGGGTAAGTGCTTTGTTCAAAGGCAACCAGTTCCTGGCATTCGTGTACCAGCGTTACACCGATATACGTTTGGTGGGCACTCCTCCCGAAAGTGTGGGCAAATTTGGTGGTGATACCGACAACTGGGAATGGCCCCGTCATACCGGTGATTTTTCTGTGTTCCGTGTATATGCTGACCCGGAAGGCAAACCTGCTAAATATGCCGAAGCGAATAAACCGCTGAAACCAAAATGGTATTTACCCGTTTCCTTAAAACCATTAAAAGATGGTGACTTTGCGATGATCTGGGGTTATCCCGGTGGCACCAACCGGTATGAAAGTTCTTATGGTATCAAGATCGCCACCGATATCAATAACCCGACATTGGTGAAGCTGCGTGACATGCGGCTGAAGTATATGTTCGAGGAAATGAAAAAAGATCCGGCCATCAAATTGCAATTAGCTTCTTCGTATGCCGGTATCGCCAACTACTGGAAGTTCTTTGATGGCGAAACCAAACAATTGTTGAAATACGATGTATTCGGCCAGAAGAAAAAAGCAGAAGAAAAATTCAATGCCTGGGCCAAAGGAAAACCAGAGTATGAAAGCATTTTTGCTGATTGGGGCAA